>JAJXSS010000074.1 GCA_021784455.1 Planctomycetota bacterium | reverse complement strand
GTAGCGACGGCACGCCTCGTCGTCGGCGAACCGCTCCTCCAATTCCAAGGCCGTGTGCGGATAATCTTCCATCACATCCGGCCACACTATGGATTGGGGTCGGTTGAGTCAACTAGATACCCCTATCTTCTTTTGAGCGTGGATGCGGCCGTGGCGCGGGCCCGACGCGGCACGCCCCGGCCGGTGGTCACCAGGGGTGCCCAGGCAGGCAGCCGGCCATGATCCCCGCCCCCGGAGGCTGGTTGCGTGTTTCTCGCGCCCGGCCTCGTTGGCCGCGGCGCGAGCAGGGATGCCCCGCGAACGTGTGCCTTGGGAGATGGAAGTCTTGAGCCGCAAGCATCGCCATGCCAAAATGAGCCCCGGCAGTGGTCCACCCACGGGTCCGGGGAATCGTCGCGGGGGGGAGGCCCCGCCCGGTTCCGCGGGGCACCCGGGCCCGCTGCCCGCCCTGGCGGCCCCGGTGCCCTGGTATCAGCGGCCCGGCACCATCGCCTTGTTCCTGGCCGTCCTGACCATCCTGCCCTATCTCCAGGTGCCCTGGCAGAGCTTCGTTCTGTACGACGACGAGTCGGTGCTCTACAACAATCCCTTCATCAACCACGGCCTTTCCTGGCAGGGTCTGGCTTATGCCTTCCGCATCCACGGGCCCAGCGAGTACAACCCGTTCGCGTGGATCTCGCACATGATCGATTTCAGCCTCTTTGGCCTGTGGGCCGGGGGGCACAAACTGCACAGCCTGCTGTTGCACGTGGGGGTGACGGTGCTGTGGTTTACGCTGCTGTACCGTATGACCGGCAAGCTCTGGCGCAGCGCCCTGGTGGCCGCTTTTTTCGGGGTTCATCCCCTGCGGGTGGAAGTGGTGGCCTGGGTTTCGGAACGCAAGGAACTGCTGGCCAACTTCTGGGGGATTCTCACGCTGCTGGCCTATGTACACTACACGAAAAAACCGGGCTTGTGGCGTTATCTGCTGGTGTTCGGGCTGTTCACGGTTGCCATGGGCTGTAAGCCCGTGGTGGTCACGCTGCCGGCGGTGATGGTGCTCCTGGACTACTGGCCGCTGAGGCGTTTCAACGGCCTGAGTAAAGCCCCCGACATCCTTCGCTTCATCGCCCTGGTCTGCGAGAAGATTCCTTTGCTGCTGCCGGCCCTGGTGGGGACCTATCTCACGGTGCTGTGCCAGATCATGGCCGGGGCGGTGGACAAGGCCACGCTGGGCACCTACCCCTTCCGGATTGCCAACGCCCTGGTGGCTTACGGGGCGTACATCATCACCACGGTGGTGCCGGTCTGGCTGACCTACCTGTATCAGGCCCAGAACCACTGGCCCCTGTGGCGGCTGGTGGCCGGGGCGGCCGTGCTGGTGGTGGGCACGTGGCTGGCCCTGCGTTTTGGCAAGGATCGTCGGTATCTGCGCGTGGGGTGGTTCTGGTTTATCGGCACGCTCCTGCCCACAATTGGCCTGGTGCCCGTGGGCATGCAGGCTTACGATGACCGCTACACCTATTTCCCGATCGTGGGCCTCCTGATTCTGGGCGTGTGGGGCGTGGCCGACCTGCTGGAACGTTACCCCATCCGCCGCCCCTTGCTGTACACCAGCCTCGGGGCCTATCTGGCCGTGCTGGTGGTGGCATCGTGGATCCAGGTGGGTTTCTGGAGCAACACGTTTACGCTGTTTTTTCATAATGTCGAAATGGAACCCAATTCACCCCTGGCCCGCACGCATCTGGCCTATGCGTGGCTCGTATCCGGGCACACCGAAGCCGCGCTGAAGGAAGGCGCCCGGGCCCAGGAACTGGACCTGAATTTCTGGCCCTCCAACCAGGTGATGGCGCAAATCCTGTTCACCCGGCACCAGTATGCACAGGCCGAGCCGTATCTGTGCCGCCTGCTGGTCACGGGAGGAGTCGATTACCGCACCGTTTCCGCCATGCTGGCTCTGTCGCTGGCGGATGCCGGTCAAGGGGAGGCTGCCCTGCGACTGTTGCGGCCGCTGATGGAGCGCTGGCCATCGCCCAATCTGTACCTGGGCTATGGTTTGGCCTACCAGCGCATGGGGAAGCCGCAAGAGGCCCTCAAGAACTACGAGCGGGCATTGGCGGGTAACCCCCGGAATGCCGAGGCCGAGCGTCTGCTGGGGCTTCTGCTGATCCGAATGGGCCGCCAGCCGGAAGGGCTGAAGCATCTGGAGAGAGCCGTGGCTCTGGATCCCACCGATCCGGTGATGCAGGGCACGCTGTCGCGCTACCTTCCTGCAACGCGGCGCTAGAACATTCAGGGATCCGGGGGAGCGGGTGGCGCTGGCGGTTGACCTGTCCGCGCTGCCGCCACCCGGCCGGAACAGGGGCGGACCAGCCGCCCGTGGCGGACATCAATGGCCCGAGTGGATGGGGAATGCACTTGAGTTGGTCGGCCCGGCCCATGGCCACCAAGGATGGGCGGCGAGCGGCGGCCAACCATTCGTGGGCATAGAAAAACCGGCCGATCCTTTCGGACCGGCCGGTTTGGTTTTGTCCCCCGGCTCGTTCGCTTAATTCTGGTTGATCATGGTGATGCCATCCTGGAACACCATGCCCGCATCCATGTAGGCCGTGCCGCCCGTGGCCGAGTTCGTGTCGAAGTTGAACAGGTTGTCACCTTTATTGGTGCCGAACGCTCCGCCACCGTTGGTCGAATCGTTGGTCAGACCGCCGGTGTACTTGGTCGTCACCAGGGGCTGGGTCTCGAAGGTGACGTGGTTGTCGTTCCAACCCACACTGCCACGCCAATCGCCGGCCGAGGTGGTCCACACGCTGCGAGCCGTGGTGTTGGTGAAACCCGTGCCCACGTTGCGGTCGCTGATCACGACGGCCTGGGAGTTGGTGGTGTTCTTCCAGTCGTTGTCACGAGTATCGCCGGGGGCCGTGGCCACACCTGCAGCGGCGTTCGAGGTGGTCAGGGCCAAGAGAGCGTAGGAGAAGTTACCGGTGTTGCCCGCAGCGCTGGAAATATTGCTGTTAATCACCGCCGTAGCCTTGCTGTCTTGCGGGTTGATCATGTAGGCGGGAACGAAATAGTTGCCGTTGAGCAGGATGCAGTAGCGGTTGGCGGGGTAGGTACCGTTGTCCGCCTCACCGTAGGTTGTGGTGGTGAAGCTGATGCTGCTGGTAACTTTGCCGTTGCTGTCCAGACCGGGGTAGTAGTCGTTATTGCCCTGAGCATACAGGACGCAGCCCTGGACGATGCCGCGAAGCTGGGTGCTGTTCTTCATTTGGTTGGCGGTCCGGCGGGCAGCGCCCAGGGCCGGCAGCAGGATGCCGATCAGCAGGGCAATGATGCTGATCACCACCAGCAGCTCGATGAGTGTAAAACCTTTCTTGCGCAACATTGACGGACTCCTGAAAAAGAGGCGGGGGGACTTCCGGCGTTTGAGGAACCTTGCCATGCCGGGTGGCAGAGCGCCACTATCTGAACCGGTCCAGCCGCCACACGGCGGCCGGAAGATACCCGGCCCAGAGACAGAACGGATCAACGATGACGGCGGGACGCTCGAACCCTGTGCGGCAAAGAAACCCTGACGCCACAATTCATACCGCGGACGGAACACCCGTCCCTCGGCGATTGTTTCTGACATATGATCCAGACAGTCAGCGGCTTCGAGGGGGCTCGATGAACGAATCAGACCCGGATGAATAATGGCGGGGCAATCAGGCGCCACCGAGCCACAAAGCCAGAGACTTCCTTGTCTCTGTTGCCTAGTCTAACACCCCCCGGGTCGGTGTCAAGTCCGAGAAGCGTCAGAAGATGGCAGAGTCAGAAGTTAAGGAAGACCGCCCAGCCGCCAGGGGCGACCAGATCGGAGCCGGGGAGCCGGAGACCGCAGGTGAATGGCTTGGCTGGTAGCCGGGGGGGGATCCGACGGAGGCTACTTCTTTTCACCTGATCTCCTGTTCGGCGGTTCACCTGCTCGATGGCCCCGCGTTTCGCGGGGCAATGCGCCCGGGAGGACTCGAACCTCCAACCCTTAGATCCGAAGTCTAATGCTCTATCCAATTGAGCTACGGGCGCGCACGAGGAAGATTTCGGCGGGTGATTCTCGGCCGGCCGGCCGGCGGGGTCAAATCGAGGAAGAGAAGAGAAGGGTTTGGGGCCGCGGGTCTGGCCCGATTCCAAACCTCCGCCTCCGTCCCCCAGACCCTGGCCACTTATCGGCCCCAGGCCCCGGGAAAAGGCGCCAGAGCCTTTTGAGGGCGGGGCAAGGTCCGGATTTCGCCAGATGTGCAGGGCGTAATAACCCCTCTTTCGGGGGTAAACGCCATAAACGATACGGCCGGCTTAAGTGGCACGGACAAGCCGACGATACGACGGGTAAGTCCTTTGGAACGGGAAGGGCCGCAGAGACGGGATTGATACATGATGCCTGGATCACCTTGCCATACCGTGCTGCCGCAACTGATGCGGACTCCCGCGTGGGAAAACGCCTGCCACGACCGGCGGCGCCCACGGGTGGAGAGGATGCTGCGTCGGGCTTTGGATGTGGCCGGAGCCCTGGCGGGGCTGGTGGCCTCGGTGCCGCTGCTGGTGGGGTGCGGGCTGTGGATCAAGGTGGTGGATGGGGGCCCGATCTTCTACCGCCAATGGCGCGTGGGGCGGGATGGCTGGCTGTTTCCCATCTATAAGGTGCGCACGATGCGGCTGGCGGCCGAGGCGGCGGGCGAGGCCCGATTCGCCTCGGACACCGACCCGCGCATTCTGCCGGGCTGCGGCTGGATGCGTAAGAGCCACGTGGATGAGCTGCCCCAGTTCTGGAACATTCTGCGGGGCGAGATGTGCCTGGTGGGCCCCAGGCCAGAGCGGCCGGAAATCGTGGAACAGTTGCGGGGCTCGGTGCGCGGCTTCGAGCGGCGTCTGGCGGTGCGGCCGGGGCTGACGGGGCTGGCCCAGGTGCGCAACGGCTACACCAACAATCTGGCCGGCAGCCGCCGCAAGCTGGCCTATGACCTGCGTTACCTGCGGCGGCGCAGCCTGTGGGGGGATGTCACCCTGGTGCTGCAGACGGCGCCGAAGGTGTGGGATCGGTCGGCGTTGTAAGGGGGCGGGCCGGGGAAAACAGGACAGGTATTCGGCCGGGGCCGAGTTTACGAGGAAAGGTGTTCGGCCGGGGCCGAACCTACGAAGAGAAGCGAGCCATGAAAGCCAGCCTGCACAACTTGATGCGGAAACGCCCGGGCCGGGGCGGGCGGGCCTTAAGGTGGGCGGCGGCCGGGTTAGTGGCCCTGGCCGCGGGCTGCGCCCCCAAGTATCACGACTATCAGGCCTTTGTGAAGCACCCCGAGCCGGTGGTCAGCGCCACGGAATACCGCATGGCCCCGCCGGACATCGTGACGATCAGTTCGCGGCGGGTGCGGGAGATCAACGGCCTGACCCAGCAGATCAGCCCCGATGGCAAGATCAGCCTGCCGCTGTTGGGCAACGTGTTCATTGCCGGCATGACACCGGAAGAAGCCAGCGCCCTGTTGGAGAAGAAGGCCGCGGAATATTACCGCGATGCCGATGTGTCGCTGCGGGTGTCGGGCTTTGTGAGCAAGCGCATCTACGTGTGGGGGGAAGTGAACGCTCCGGGCCCGTACGCGTACGACGGCACCAACTCGGTGTTCCGCATGCTGGCCCAGGCCCAGCCCACCCGCCTGGCGGACCGGTCGCACATCGAGGTGCTGCGGCCCAACGAAAATGGCAAGCTGGTGCCCAAGATGACGATCGATCTGGACAACATGGTGGAGAAGGGCGACCTGGCCCACAACGCGCTGCTTCGGCAGAACGATGTGATCTGGGTGCCGCCCAATCCGCTGGCGACGGTGGGGCTGGCGCTGCAGCAACTGCTGCTGCCCATCCAGCCGGCGATTTCGGCGGTCAGCGGCCCGGCCGAACTGACGGTGCAGTCCACCGGCCGCAGACCCTACGGCGGCAACTCCACCGGCGGCGTCAGCCCCTGATAAGAGGCGAAAATCGGCAAACGAAAGCACCAGATGACGGATGGCACCTTACAGCTTGAAACGCCGGGACACCGGACCCCGCGGAGCCCGGGAAAGGCACCCCGCGATCGGCAATCGTAAATCGGGACCCCGAGAGCACCGACTTGTCCCCCCGGTCCGAAAGAGGACCCGCCCATGACCCGTAAGAAGGAACAACCTCAGCCGCTGCTGGAGATCTGGCCGATCCTGCGCCGGTTCCCCTGGCACTTCATCCTGCCGGCGTTCCTGGTGGCGGTGGGGGTGCTGGCCCTCAGCCTGTTCCTGCCCCGCAAGTACCAGGGGGTGGGCCTGTTCGAGCGGCGTACGGACCACGTGCTGGTGACGATCGGCAGCCGCGGCCTGTCGGACGGCTTCCAGGACCCGCGCCAGGCGCTGTATGCGGAGCTGGGCGGGGCTCCGGCGCTGGACCGGCTGGCGACCCAGCTTCTGGCCCCGGACAGCCCGCTGCGGGCACACCTCCTGGCCCGCGGCTTCGATCACAGCGGCCTGACCGCCTATCTGGCCAAAGGCCTGCGCATCAGCAGCGACATCGCCACCCCCGAACTGGACCGCGTCCGCGTGGCTTTCCTGGCCGAGGACCCGGTCCTGGTGCGGGCGGTGGTGAACGGCCTGGTCGACAACTACATCGCCCGCACGCGGGCCACCATCGACACCCGGATTCGCCAGAGCACGGCCTTTTTCACCAGCGAGGTGGCGCAGAGCCGCAGCCAGGTCGAAGCCCTGGAAACGAAGAAACTCAGGTTTGAGATCGCCCACCCCGAGGCGCTGCCCAAGGACGGGGACGGGACGTACACCAGCGGGCCGGACGCATCGCTGCAGCTCAACGATCTGCTGACGCGGCAGGATGAGTTGCAGACGCGGCTGAGCTCCCTGAAGGCCGCTCTGGCGGGTACGCCCGCGACGCAACCGGCCTACACCTGCATCCCCAACCCGGAGATTGCGGAGACCCGGAGCCACCTGCACGACCTGCAGGCCCAGCTCGACCACATGGTCAACGTGCTGGGGATGACCAACAAACACCCGGATGTGATCACCCTGCGCGAGCGCATCGCGGCGGTCCGCACGCGTCTGGCGGCGCTGCCGGCCCAGGTGACCTCCCAGACCCAGATATCGGTCAATCCCAAACGGGGGGACGTGGAACTGATGCTGGCGACGACCCAGGCGGATTACGACCACGTGACCCGCCAGGTAGCCCTTTTGCGGCGGCAGATGGCCGGGGGGAAGAAGGCGGCCGCCGACCTGTTCCCGATGCGCAGTGAGTACCTGCACCTGACGCGGCAGGTGGAAGACGCCCGGCAGCAGCTTGCCTTCTGGGAAGACAGCCTGCGCAAGGTGCAGGTGTCGGCGGTGGCCGAGACGGGCAATCGCGGGGTACAACTGGCGTTCATTCAGCCCTGCGGGGTGATTGGGCGGCCGGTGTCTCCCAACCTGATCCAGGTGCTGGCCGCTGCCGGCCTGCTGGGGCTGCTGGCGGGGGCCATCGCGGTGTTTCTGCGCTGGCGTACGGACGACACCTTCGCCACATCCGAGCAGTTGGCGCGGCACAATTTCGGCCCCGTGGGCCAGGGGGGCCGGGCCGTGGGTCTGCCGCTTCTGGGATCGCTGGGCCACCTGTCCACGCGCCGCGAGCGGCGCAGCCAGTTCATCCGCCGCACCGTGCTCTATCCCCTGCAGATCGCCGCCATGCTGGCGGTGCTGCTGACGCTGGGGGCGCTGCTGTATGTGAACCTGCGTGAGCCGCGGGTGTTCGACCAGTTCCGCACGAACTCGCTGCGGATGCTGTCGGGGCAATGGTCGTGGAACCCTTCCCCCCGCGGCCCGGGGGCCGCGCTGCGGGTGGCCTCGGCGGCGGAGGTCCGGGCGATCCCTGGGGGCAACGCGTTGCGGGCGGGCCAATCCAAGGGGGCTCAGGACTAACCGGCTATGTACCACGAATTCTTCCAGCTTGAAGTGGCGCCCTTCGAGAACACACCCGATCCGCGCTTCTTCTACGCCTCCGAACATCATCGCGAGGCCCTGGCCGCGATCGAATACACCATTCGCATGCGCAAGGGTTTCGTGCTGATCACCGGCGACATTGGTTCGGGCAAGACCACGGTCAGCCGCACCATGGTGGACCGCTGCTCGGATCATGCCCACATCGTGCAGATTCTGCACGGCCACCTGGACGGGGCCAGCCTGCTGCGTCAGGTGCTGCGTTCCCTGGACCTGCCGGTGCGCAAGAACGACGATCACGCCCGCCTCCTGGAGCGTCTGCGGCAGAAGCTGCTGGACCAGATCTACCAGGGCCGGCCGGTGGTGCTGCTGGTGGACGAGGCCCAGACGCTGTGCGACGAGGCCCTGGAGGAACTGCGTCTGCTGTCCAACTTCGACACCGCCACGGAAAAGCTGATCCAGGTGGTGCTGATCGGCCAGCCGGAACTGCGTGACCGCATGCGGAGCAGCCGCCTGGCGGCCCTGCGGCAGCGCATCGTGCTGGCCAAGCAACTGCGGCCGCTGAGCTCGTCGGAGACCGCCGGCTACATCAGCCACCGGCTGCGGGCCGCCAGCCAGGACCGCGAGCAGGTGCAGGTGCGTTTCAGCCCCGAGGCGGTGCAGGAGATTCACCGCTCCACGACCGGTATCCCGCGCCTGATCAACACGGTCTGCGACAACTGTCTGCTGCTGGCGTTCGTGCGCGAGGTGCGTGAGGTGACGCCGGCCATGGTCCGCCGCGGGCTGGAGGACATGGTGCCGAACTTCGCCGATGCGCCGTGGAGCGCGCCGTCGCTGGCTCCGGCCACGGTGCATCCCCAGCTCAGCCTGGCAGGGAGCGTGTGACATGGGATACCTCTACGATGCCATCTCGCGGGCCCAGCAGAGCGCCAAGCCCCCGGCCGGCGGCCCGGCGGTGGGGGCGGTGCCACCGGCTGAGGCCCTACCGCCGGCCCCGCCCGCCGATCTGCGGCCCGAGGACCTGCCGGCCCTGCTGCAGCCGCCGGAGTCGTTGACCGAAGCGCCGGCCCGGGCGGCTCCGGCCCCCGAACCCGATCTGGACCATGCTATTGCGCAGACCCAAAGGGGCGATGCCCCGACGGCGGCCTCGTGGGCGGGCAAAGCCGCGCCGGCCGAGGCTTCCCTCGAACTGGGTTCCGCGCCCGCCCCTTTCGTTCCGGTGCATACCCTGAGCGATCTGACGGCCACGGATGAGCGTCTGGGTGTCCTGGGCAACCCCGCGGGGGTGGTGGCCGAGGAATGCCGGGCCATCCGCACCAGCCTGCTGGCCCGCTGGCAGAACAAGCGGCACCTGGTGCATACCCTGACCAGTGCCGTGCCCCAGGAGGGCAAGACCCTGACCAGCCTGAATCTGGCGGCGGCGTTTGCCGAACTGCGGACGCGGCACACGCTGGTGATTGAAGCGGACCTGCGCCGGCCGCAGTTCACGCGGCTCCTGGGTCTGGAGGAGTCGCCCGGGCTGGCGGACCTGCTGGAGGGCACGGCCACGGTGGAAGCGGCGCTGCACGCGGTGGGGCCGCGGGGGCTGCACGTGATTCCCGCCGGCCGGGCCACGGGCAATCAGGCGATTGACCTTTTGTCCAGCCCGCGTCTGGGGACCTTGCTGGCCCAGTGGCGCCGGCGCTATGACGATATTTTCATCGATACCCCGCCGGTGCTCGAGTTGGCCGATGCGGGCATTATCGGTGCCCTGAGCGACGAGGTGCTGCTGGCGGTGCGCCTGGGGCATACCCCGCGCGGGCTGGTGGACAAGGCCACGCGCATCCTGCTGACCTACAACGCACCGGCGGCGGCCGTGATTGGCACCGATCGTGGCGTGGGGGAGAACGGTTACCAGGGTTACGGCTATCCCTCCAGCGACCGTCCGTACCGGGGTCGCGGATGAAGACGAAAGACTGTTCAAGGATGGCAGGCAACGCAGCGCCCGGAGAGCGCAAGCGGGGCGGAGCCGACGGGAGAAAGACCACAACGGGCGGAGGGGAGGATGCCCGGACAACGGTGGCGGATGGGAGAGAGCCGGGCACGTTCAGGCGTGCCCGGGTGGGGAAGGCAGCGGGGCGGAGCGGGAGATGGTGTCGATGTTTGAGCGGTTAAACAAGGCCGGGTTGGCCAGCCGTCAGGATCAGGTGTCGGCGGACAAACCCATTCTGCTGATGGTCAGCCACGTCGTCCCGCAGCCCTTTGGCCCGGCCGACAGCGTACGGGCCTGGCAGTGGCTGCGTCTGGCGGGCAGGACCCATCGGGTACTGTTGGCTTGTGCTCAGGATGGACCGGTGAATCTGCTGCACTGGCGCGTCCTGCATGCGTGCGCCGGCCAGGTGGTCATCGAGCCGATCGATCATCTGCGTGGGGCGCTGGGCCGCCTCGTGGCCCCCCGCGATAGCCTGCGAGCCGTGCGCGGACGCGTGGCCCGGGCACTGCAGGGGCTGGTCCGCGAGCAGGCCCGCTGCGACGCCGTTGTGGCCACGCACCCGGGGCTCTGGTCTCTGGTAAGGGACATCCCGGCCGCCAAACGGTTTTGCGACGTGCCGGCCGGCCCTGCCGGCGACCCGATTCCTGCCGGCGAGCTTTGCCCGGGTGCGACCGCGGTCACCGTGGGGGCTGGCGGCGGCTGCGAGCTGGCCGGGCAACATCCCGCCACGTTGCTCTTGCCGCCGGCGGTGGAAGCACCGGGTGTGCTGGGCTTAAGTTGTGTCGATTCCGTGGTGGAAGGCGCATCGCAGGCACCGCCTCCGGTTCTGGGCGTGGTTTACGATGGCACCCTGGCCGGCGCCCGGGCACAAGGGTTGGACCTGCTGCGCCGACTGGCCCGGCCGCTGATCCGGGCCGTCGGGGGCGGGCGGATTGTGCCGGTGGATCTGGGCCAGGGAATGCAGGCCCTGCGGGCCCTGGCCACGGTAGATGTCGTGGCCCTGCCGCGGGGGGGGGCCGATGGTTGGTGGCCGTTGTTGCAGATGCTGGCTTTGGAGCGGGCGGTGATCGCCCCCTGGCTTCCGGCGCAGGGGCCCCTGCGCCGGGGCGAGCACCTGTTCGTGGCGGAGCGGCCGGAACAGTGGCTCGATCTGGCGACCCAGCTTCTGCGTTGGCCCAGCCTGCGCCGGCAACTGGCCTTGTCGGCCGGACGGTTTACGGCGGGGCATTCCACCATCGATCACAGCGGCCACGCGATCAGGCCGCTGCTGGCCGGTGTTCCCGGTCCGAGGGTGGCGGCCCGGGCCGCGTGAGGCGCTGTTGCGCCGCGGTCGCGCCGGGATCAGTATTTCAGCCCGTCTTCGCGCAGGTGTACGTGGGGCGCACCGGGATTCGATCCGGCCGAACGCACCGTGCCCACAAATATGTCGTGGTCGCCTTCGACATCCACGTGCCGCACTACCTCGCACTCCAGATAGGTCAGACTGTGGATCAGGATGGGCACGCGGGGTTGGTGGTGGTTGCCCAGCAGTTCCAGACCCAGGAACGGGTCATCGCCGGGGGGGGCTGATGCGCCGAAATGCTTCAGCAGCAGTCTGTCCTGGGCACCGACCTGGCACAGGCCGAAGAAGCGTGATTCGCTGATCAGGGGCAGGATCGGCCGGCCCTTACCCACAGCCACGGAGACCATCGGCGGGGTGAAACTGGCCTGCTGCACCCAACTGGCCACCATGGCGGCCCGGCGGTCTTCGTGCTGCGCGGTCAGGATGAACAGCCCCTGCGGGATTCGCCCCAGCGCCGCGCCCACCAACTGACGTGTTTTTTCATCCATACAGAACAATCCTCTGACGGATGCGGACGCGCCCGCCAGCATAACCGGGCGCCCGGCGGATGGGAAATCGCCCCAGGCCCCGGCTCCGGAGGAGTGCAGGGGGGGCCGGTTTGGGCGAGCCGCGCCCCGAACCACGGTGTGCTTTCGCCCGTTACAATGCCGGCCATGCGCGGCACACTCTTGATTGCGGGTCTGGTGGTCCTGTCGGCGGGACTGTTGAGCGGGTGCATCGAACGCACCATCACCGTTACCTCCGTGCCTTCGGGGGCCCTGGTCTATCTGAACGATGAGGAGGTCGGTCGGACACCGCTGACCGTGCCCTTCACGTTTTACGGGGTCTACGGGGTGCGGCTGGAAAAGGAAGGCTACCAGCCGCTGTGGACCCGGGGCGATGCCAAAATGCCCTGGTGGGACACTCCCGGCATTGATCTGTTTGCGGAAATGATTCCGCACGGCAAGAGCGAAGTGAAGTGGCATTACACGCTTGAGCCTCTGCCGCCGGTCCATACCGACGCCCTGATCGACCGGGCCCGCCAGATGCGCGGCCTGATCAACGCCCCGGCCACCACCCAGCCCTAGCCGCGGCCCAAAGTCCGCGCGGCGACCGAAGCCGGGCAGCCTGGCAGCTCATGCCGGACGATCAGGTATTCCTCCACCACCCGGCCGGCGATGAGGTGTTCCTGGATGATCCGCTCGAGTACGGGCGGGTCGCACGCGCGATACCACGCGCCTTCGGGGTACACCACGGCGATGGGCCCGCCCACACAGATGCGCAGGCAGTTGGCCTTGGTGCGGTAGATGCCTCCCTGTTCCGACAGGACCAGGTCCTTGAG
>JAJXSS010000496.1 GCA_021784455.1 Planctomycetota bacterium | reverse complement strand
GATCTGCGCTACTTGTCGTGCCCGTTTGCTTGCGACGGCCTGATCTGGTAGATCAGAGATCATAGATCAGCGATCATAGATGGAGCCCCCTATGGCTTGGACCATGAAAAACTCGGCCGGCGCCCCGGCGCAGGAACAGCGCGCCGAGCCGTATCTGACGGATGAGATGAAGAAGGAGTTTGAGGCGAATCTCCTGCCACGCTATCCGACCAGGCGGGCCGCCACGCTGCCCGTCCTGCACGCCCTGGAGGACAAGTACGGCTGGCTGCCGTACCAGGCTTTGGAAGAGACGGCCCAGTTTCTGGGTTTGACGGCCTCGGAGGTTGGCGACACGGCCAGCTTCTACGAGATGTTCCACCTGCAGCCCAAAGGCCAATACCTGATTCAGGTCTGCCAGTCGATTTCGTGTGAATTGACGGGCCACGAAGGCATCATCGGGGCCATCGAGAAGAAACTGGGCATCGGCCTGGGCGAAACCACCAAGGATGGCAAGTTCACGCTCACCCACGCTGAGTGTCTGGGCTCCTGCGGATCGGGCCCGTGCTGCCTGATCAATGACAAGCTCTACGAGAACCTGACCACGGCAAATATCGACCAGATCCTGGACGCGCTGCCCTAGGGTGTGCGCCGCCCACCGTTTGGCCCGCCAGACTCAAGGTGAGCGGTTCCCACCCTCCAGGGCCGCTGGGCACTGACCAAGAAACTAATTAACCGATCAACCGACCAAACCACCATGGCTCTCAGCGAACCCGTCCTGACCAAGCGTATCCCCACGCCACCCTTTGGCGACCCCCGGAATCGCCATCTCGTCGGCTATGACGAGTACGTGAATACCGGGGGCTACGCGGGGCTGAAAAAGGCCCTGGCCATGGATCCCAAGGCCGTGGTGGGTGTGGTCAAGGCCTCCGAACTGCGCGGCCGCGGCGGTGCAGGATTTCCGGCCGGGTTGAAGTGGGGCTTCCTTCCCCCGGAGGACGGCCGGCAGCGCTTCCTGACGGTCAATGCCGATGAATCCGAGCCTGGCACTTTCAAGGACCGTTTGCTGATTGACTTCGACCCGCACCTGGTGTGTGAAGGCATCGCCATCTGCATGCACGCCTGCCGGCTGGATACCGCGTATGTCTACATCCGCGGCGAATATCACGCCCAGGCCCGTACCCTGCAGAAGGCTATCGACGAGGCGTACGCGCAGAAAGTTTTCGGCGAGGGCTCGATCCTGGGGCAGATCAACGGGCGCTGGCCCCAGTGCTACGTGCATCGCGGCGCCGGGGCCTATATCTGCGGCGAGGAAACCGGCCTCCTGGAATCGCTGGAGGGCAAGCGCGGCTGGCCGCGCATCAAGCCGCCGTTCCCCGCCGTGGCGGGCGCCTTTGGGCGGCCCACCATCATCAACAACGTCGAAACCCTGGCCATGTGCGGCCCGATCCTGGACCGCGGGGCCGACTGGTTCAAATCCCTGGGTAAGGGACGCCCCGCGGGAGCTCCGCCGACGGTGCCGGCTTCGTTTGGGCCCAAACTCTTCGGCGTCTCGGGGCATGTGAACCGCCCCGGGGTCTACGAGGAGAACCTGGGGGTCAAGATCAGCACGCTGATCAACGATTACTGCGGGGGCATGCGCGGCGGCAAGAAATTCAAGGCGGCGGTGCCGGGGGGCATCTCCATGGGTGTGGTGGGCCCGGATGAGATCGATGCGGAACTGGATTTCGACATCGGCAAGAAACACAACTGCCTGGGGCTGGGCACGGCCGGCGTGATCGTGATGGATGAGGACACGGACATGGTGGCCGTGGCCCGCAACATCGCCCGCTTTTTCAGCCACGAATCCTGCGGCCAGTGCACACCCTGCCGCGAGGGCAGCGCCTGGATCTACAAGATCCTCTGCCGCATCGAGGCCGGCCAGGGCACGACGCGGGACCTGGACCTCTTGCTGGAGCTGGCCGGTTCCATGGGCGCCATGCCCGGCACCACCATCTGCGGCCTGGCCGATGGCACCAATTGGGCGGTGCGCACGATCCTGAACAAATTCTGGGGCGAGTTTGAGAAACGGGTCACCGCCGAGCGGTATGTGTCGCTCAATGTGGTGGGCGTGCGCTGATACCCACCCGCGCAGATTCACTTCTCTGCGACATCTCGCGGGCTCCACCCAGGGCCACGTTGCCTGGGCCCCTCTGGTTTCCAGTGTTCCCAGAGGGTATTTCACTTCGCGGTGACACCGAGGTCACGTTTCACCTGGTTGCGGGCCGCCTCGCTGGCCTTCCATTCCTCCAGCGTGCGGGCGGCGGCGTCCCGCCCACCCAGGCCAAACGCCAGGGCGAAGGCCACGGCCGCAGCACCCAGCGTCAGCCCGAAGGCCAGATTGACGATGTCATCGGCCACGCCCGTCTCCCGCAGGGCCATGGCCCCGGCCAGGGCCAGAATCACCACCCGGGCGGCCATGGCCAGGCGTTTGGCACTCGGCAAATCACTGGTCAGGATCGCCCTGGCCACGAACTGGGACAGCAGCAAGCCCAGGGCGAAGATCAGCATGGCCAGGAGAATCCGGCCGGAGAAACGGATGAAATCGTGGATCATGGCACCGACGGCCTGGAAGCCCAGAATCTCCGCGGCGCTGACTGAGGCCAGCAGGATGATGGCGGCCATGACCAGGATGCCGGCGATGGCGGCCGGGGTGTAGGCGCCCTGCGGCGGCTGCTTGGCCAGGCCCAGTTTGACCAGGATGTTGTTGACACCCACACCGGCCAGAAGATTGCTCACGATACCGGCGACGACCTTGCCGATTACTACGGCGATCAGCAC
>JAJXSS010000495.1 GCA_021784455.1 Planctomycetota bacterium | reverse complement strand
ACCTCCGAAGCCTCGATCAACCGCCCGTCGGGGGCTGCATTGACCGCCTCCATCACCTGCCGCATGAAACTGCGAAATTCCGCCTCCAACTCCTGGGCCAACTGATCCTGGGGTACCTGCGCGAGCCGATCCATGGCTGGGTCTCCTTTGTGCGGCTTCCTGCCGCTATCCCATTATTGGCGCGATCGCCCGAAAGATTTGGCAGACCCAGCCATGGAGCCTCCCAGGGATCGAGCCAGCGAGCCGCGCGGAGGCCGGCGGGCGGGCAGACAAGGGCTGGCCGGCAAGCCGGCTTTGCCCCCTCGGTCACCCTTTACTGCTGGCATCGCCGGGTTGCCCGGCCCCCCGAGTGCTTGTTGATCGCCTAACTGCACGCTCGCCGGGCTTACTTGATCTCTTTCATCTTGATCGGGCAACGGTTCTTGGCCGACTGAGTGACCGCGTAGAGGACCTTCTGCGTCTCCCACGCATCGGCAAAATCGGGCAGCGGCACCACCGGCTTCCTGTTGCACAGGGCCAGGCAGATGTCGGCGGCCATATTGATGAAGCTGTGCTCATAGCCCAGGATATGAGCCGTGGGCCACCAGGCCGCGGCCCAGGGGTGGCCCACACCCCCGTTGGTCACATTGATCTTGGCCCAGCCTTGCAGACGCGGCTCGTAGGTGGCATCGTACCACTCCAACTCGTTCATATTCTCGAAGTTGAAGCGCAGCCCCCCCCTTTCGCCATGGATTTCGATCTTATTACCGTTCTTGTAGCCGGTGGCCAGGCGGGTGGCTTCGAAGGTAGCCACGGCCCCGCCCGCGAATCGGGCCAGAAACAGCACGGCATCATCCACCGTGCTCTTGCCCTTCTTGCCGGTGCTCTTGCCGCCCTTTCCCGAGATTTCCCCGCCGTAGGAGCCGGGGATCACCCGCTCCTTGATAAACGTCTCCATGATGGCCCCGTCGATCTCGGTGATCTCCTGACCGGTGATGAACCGGGCGGTGTCGATGGAATGGGCGCACAGGTCGCCCAGGGAGCCCGAGCCGGCCACATCGCCCCGGAAGCGCCAGATCAGGGGGGCATCGGGCCCGGCCCAGTCCTGAAGGTAGAAGGCCCGCACATGGTAGATCTTGCCCAGCCGCCCTTCCCGGACGATCTGGTGGGCCAGGGCCACGGCCGGACAGCGGCGGTAGTTGTACCAGACGAAGGTCTTGGACTTGCGGGCCTTTTTCGCCGCCTGGTACATCACGCGGGCATGATCCAGCGTGTCGGCCAGGGGCTTTTCACAGGCGACGTTGCGGCCGGCTTCCAGGGCGGCCAAGGCCAGCTCGGCGTGCACGTGATTGGGCACGCCGATGTCCACCAGGTCGATCTCAGGATTCTCGATCACCAGCCGCCAGTCCGTGGTGGTGTTCTGCCAGCCCCAGCGCGCGGCAAAGCGGTGCAACTCCTGCGGGTTGCGGGCGGCGATGGTATGCATTACCGGATCGGCCGGCAGATCGAAGAATTTGCCCACTTTCATCCAGGCGTTGGAATGGGCCCGGCCCATGAATTTCGAGCCGATCAGAGCAATGTCCAGGCGCTTGCCATCCATCACAGGACTCCCCAAAGACACCGGCATCAGAACTCAGGAAATAGCCAACACCCCGGCGCGGGCATCACCCCGGCAAGGGTCCCGGACCGCGCCCCGCCGGCCGCATACGCGAGCTTCGCCGGGGGACTGCCGTCTTCGACCCCGGCGCCAAAGCCTACGCCAGCACATACCGGCTGCCGCGCACCTTGGGATCGTCCACGCGCTTGAGCTGCTTCTTGGATACCAGCTTGGTCAGGGTGTTGTCGGCCTTGCCGCCGCGCTTCTCGCGCTTCCAGTGGGCGTTGATGTCCTGGGTGGTGGGGTTTTCGTGCTTTTTGACGAAGGCCAGCACCGATTGCTCGCCGGTCTGGCTGAACCGGCCGCGCTGCTTGCGGCCCTGTACGGCCACATTCTTATCGACCACCCCCAGACGCACGCCCGCCTTGCCCAGGATGGCGTCGATCTCCTCCAGCTTGGCCTGATGCTCGGCAATCGCCGCCAGATGCTTTTCCCGCTCCGAACGCAACTTGGTCAGGGCACGCGTCAACAGGGCCGTCATGGACAATCGAGGCATTCGAGGTCTCCAGCAGTGAGTTGATACGCCGAGTGGAGAGTCCCGACTCACCCGTCGCCGCGAGGCGTCACCACGCACCGCGCCCCGGCGTTTCCTGCCATGCTATGACGCTTGTGGGCCCCCTGCAACTGTCCGGGTGTGGAAGACAGGGTCGCCTGATATCATGGCGGATATGCCTTCTCATACTGTTTCCATCATTGATAGTCTGGGCCGGGGCGTCGAGGGGCTCTACAGTCTGGAGGAACTGAAGGCCAAGCTGGCCGCGGGCCGGCAACTGCGCATCAAGCTGGGCATGGACCCCACCGCCCCCGACCTGCACCTGGGCCACTCGGTCGTCCTGCGCAAACTGCGCCAGTTTCAGGACCTGGGCCACCGCGCGGTACTCATCATCGGCGACTACACCGCCCGCATCGGCGACCCGACGGGGCGCGATACCACCCGCCCCGTGCTGGATGAGGCCACCATCGACCGCAACGCCCAGACCTACCTGGATCAGGCCGGGAAAATCCTGGATACCTCGCCCGACAAGCTGGAGGTGCGGCGCAATTCCGAGTGGCTGTCGAAGCTTACCTTCGCCGATGTGCTGCGCCTGACGGGGCAGGTTACCGTGCAGCAGATGCTGCACCGCTAGAACTTCGCCAAGCGCATGGAAGCCGGCCTGGAAATCATGGTC
>JAJXSS010000494.1 GCA_021784455.1 Planctomycetota bacterium | reverse complement strand
TGGAATCCAGCATCAGCGGGGCGGTCACCTGGCGTACGAAGCGGCGGACGAGGTCCTGCATATCGTGGGCGTTGGTGCGGCCGGCGTAATCCACGTTGACATCGATCAGGTGCGAGCCGTCGCGCATCTGCTCGCGGGCCAGGCTGACCATCGCATCCCAGTCTTCGGCCTCCAAGAGCTTCTTGAACGCCCGGGAACCCGAGGCATTGGTGCGCTCGCCCACATTGAGGATCGACGTGTCCTGCCGGTAGTCGGTGGGGTCGTAGAGCGAAGTGCAGGCCGCCGGAGTTTCTGCTTTCTGCTTTCTGTTTTCTGCTTTTCGACTGGAGGACGCAACGCGTTTGACCAGCTCCGCCAGGTGGGCGGGCGTGGTGCCGCAGCAGCCGCCCACGATGCTGACCGCCGCTTCGGTCACGAACTTGAAGGTGGCCTCGGCGAAAGGCTGGGGCTTCAGGGGATACTGCGTTCGGCCTTCCACCAGTACCGGCAGGCCCGCGTTGGGCTGCACGCTGATGTGCCGGGGCCAGTGTTTGCCCAGCCAGTGCACATGCTCGGCCATCTCGGTGGGGCCGGTGGCGCAGTTCAGGCCCAGGGACAGGATGGGAAACCCCGCCAGGGCGGCCGCGGCCGTCTCGATCTGCGTCCCCAGCAGCATGGTGCCTGTGGTTTCGATGGTGACCTGAACCAGGATCGGCACGTCCTCTGCGGTTCGATGCTGCTCTTTCAAGGCGTCGAGGCAGGCATTAATCGCGCACTTGATCTGCAGCAGATCCTGGCAGGTTTCGATGAGAAAAGCGTCGATGCCGCCTTCCAGCAGGCCCCGGGCCTGCTCGGTGTAACTGTCCAGCATGGCATCCCAGGTGGTGTTGCCCAGGGTGACCAGCTTGGTGCCCGGGCCCATGGAGCCCAGGACCAAGCGCGGGCGCTCCGGCCGGGTGTACTTGGCGCAGGCGGCCCGGGCGATTTCCGCCGCCCGACGGTTGAGCTCGCGGCAGCGAGCGGTCAGGTCAAACTCGGCCAGGACGATGCGGTTGGCGCCGAAGGTGTTGGTCTCCACCAGGTCGCAGCCCACCTCCAGAAAGCTCTCGTGCACCTGCTGCACGGCCTGCGGCCGGGTCAGGACCAGCACTTCGGTGCAGTTTTCCTTGCCCTGGTAGTCGCGCTGGAGGTCCAGTTCCAGGGCGTGGATGGAGGTGCCCATGGCCCCATCGCAGACGAGGACCCGCCGCTCAAGTTCCTTGGCCAGTGCGTTCATATGGCTCCTATCGGTTCGGATTTGGCGGTCGGGCGATCAATCCCGACCCCGGGCTACCCTCGGGGGCCCCGATTCATCCATTTATCCGGATTATAGGATGATACCCGGCTGGGAGGCCAAGGCAACTGATCGCCGGATTTCAGCGTCGCACGCGTGCCGGCCGATCAGCTATGATTCCCGCCGAGGCGGGCCGGTTTCTCCCCAGTCGGCAAAGGAAGCATCATGGTTCACACGGTTGCGGCATCCATGAGTTGGTGGCAGGCCACGATTCTGGGCATCGTGGAGGGGCTGACGGAGTATCTGCCGGTCAGTTCCACGGGGCATCTGCTTTTGGCCCAGCGGGCCATGGGCATGGCCCAGACCCAGGAGGCGAAGGAGGCGGCCGATGCTTATGCCATCGTGATCCAGGCCGGGGCAATCCTGGCCGTGGCGGGCTTGTACTGGAAGCGTTTCGTGCAGATGGCCAAGGGCCTCATGGGCAAGGACCAGGCGGGCTTGCGTTTGGCCTTGAACGTGGGTCTGGCCTTTGCCATCACGGGTGCGATTGGGTTGCCGAGTGAACACTTCGTCAAGACATACCTGTTCGATAGTATCCCTGCCATCAACGCCGCCTGGCTGGCGGGGGGCCTGGCGATCCTGGCGGTGGTGTACTTCAAGCCTAAGAAGCGGGGCGGTTTTCCGCCGGGTGGTGTGGATAGCCTGACCCTGCCCCAGGCCGCCATCATCGGCCTGATGCAGGTGCTGGCCATGTGGCCCGGGACCAGCCGCAGCCTGATCACCATCGTGGCGGGGCTCCTGGTGGGCCTGAGCGTCTCGGCCGCGGTCGAGTTCAGCTTCATTCTGGGCGTGGTGACCCTGCTGGGGGCCACGGCCGTGGAACTGCACAAGCATCACCAGACCCTGACGGCCAACTACGGGGTGTTCGACATGCTGCTGGGGTTTGTGGTGGCCGGGGTCTTCGCCGCCATCGCGGTGGAATGGATGGTGACCTATCTCAAACGCCACAGCCTGTCCCTCTTCGGCTGGTATCGCGTGATCCTGGCGGCGGTGGTGGGTGCGTTGATGGTGATGGGAAAGCTGGGGTGACTTTGTGATGGATGATGTGTGATGTTTGGTGTACGGGGGCCCTGGAAATGGCTGGGGCCACTTCTGACATTACACATCATCCATCCACCAGTCCTCACGGTTCCAGCAGCACCTTGATCACATCCTTACGGGTGGCCGTTTTCAGGGCGTCGACCGCATCCGCCAGCTTGCACCGGCGGCTGATCAGGCTCAAGACGTCCACCTGGCCTTTGGCCAGAAGCGACAGGGCCTCGGGGAAGGGCCCGCAGCGGCTGCCGATCACCTGGATCTCGTTGATCACCAGCGTGGAAAGATCCGCCCCCGGAACTTGCGGGTCGGGAGTTACGGTGGTTTTGAGGACGATCTTGCCCCGCGGCCGGACCATCTTCATCGCGATGGCCAGCCCATCGGCCCGGCCGGTGCAGTCCACCACGATGTCCTGGTCGGCCCGCAGGCCTACATCTTTCAACAGGCGCTGCTTGACCT
>JAJXSS010000493.1 GCA_021784455.1 Planctomycetota bacterium | reverse complement strand
GCACGGCCAGCTCGGTTTGCACTTGCCGGCCGAATGGACCGCGGCCGCGGTCCTGCTGGTTCGCTGAAGACGCAGGGACCAGACACTCGGCCACCACGGCGCCGTAGCGGGTCCGGCCTTCGGGGTCGCCATACGGCCCCAGATGGTGATCGCGGCCGTCCAGACAGACGACCGCCTGACCAGAAGCGTCGCTGGCGGTAGGCGGGGATTCTGCTTCGAGAGGCGGTCCTGGTGCAGGTCCTGAAGGCTACCCGGCGTTTCCCCGTCATTACCGAGGAACCGGAACCTTCTAGGCCGCACGGCCCGACACAGGCACGTACGCAAACGGCGTGAGGCTGGGGGGTTACCCCAAAGCGGGTGAAGGGACTTGAACCCTCGACATCTACCTTGGCAAGGTAGCGCTCTACCACTGAGCTACACCCGCGAATCAACGCCCCCCATTATAAGGGCCCGGCACCGTGTTTCAACTGGCCCGTTTTTCAGCGGTTATAATCCCGCCATGATTCCCCTGTCCGTGGTGATCTGCTGCGCCAATGTCGGCGATACCCTTCACGCCGCGTGCGGTTCCGTCCGCCCCTGGGTGGACGATCTGGTGGTGGTCGATTCGGGATCCAGCGATGAAACCCCCGCCATCGCGCACCAGTTCGCCGATCGCTACATCGTCGAGCCCTGGCGCGGCTACACACCCCAGAAGAAGTACGGCACTTCGCTGGCCCGGCACGACTGGGTGCTCATTCTCGATGGGGATGAAGAGGTTACCCCCCCGCTGGCCCGGGAAATCCAGAATCTGATGGCCGATGCCGGCCAACTGGAGCGCCGCGATGTGTTCGCCATGCGCCGCCAGACCTGGGCCCTGGGCCGGCCGGCCCGCGGCTGGTGGCCGGACTGGCAGCGCCGCCTGATTCACCGCCAGCGTGCCATCTGGCCTCCCGAGATCATCCACGATGACCGCCTGCCGTCCAGCCCCCAGCGGCTGGGATGGCTCCAGGGCAAACTCGACCACAAACGCACCAGCGCCCGCGGTTTTCGCGACCTGTTCAGCGGCCAGGCCGAGGATGTCCGTATGCCCCTGATGGCCCGCGAACTGCATCGCCTGGGCCGCCGCTGCCATTGGTGGGATCTGGCCCTGCGGCCGCCGGGGGCCTTCTTCAAATCCTACGTGCTCAAAGGCGGCTTTCGCGATGGTGCTTTCGGCCTGATTGTGGCCCAGGGCGCGGCCCGGAGCGTGCAGTTGAAATACGCCGCACTCTGGGCCGCTCAGCAGGGACAGTTAGGCCCGGCCACAAACACTTCGGACCGTGTCTCCCTGAACTCCGGACCGGCCGTGCCCCGGGATGGTGTCGGCGGCACCGCCGCAGGCCCTGCGGACCAGGCCGCCCAGCGCGAGACTCTCCATGGTTGAGCCCGTGCCCGATGTCTCCGTGGTCATCGTCAACTGGAACACGCGTCCACTCCTGGCCGACTGTCTGGCATCCCTACCTCCGGCCGCCGGACCGCTGCACCTGGAAACCTGGGTGGTGGACAACGGTTCCACGGATGGCAGCCAGGCCATGGTGACGCAGCGATTTCCGGAGGTGCACCTGATCGCCAATGAATGGAACCAGGGTTTCGCCGCCGCCAATAATCAGGCCTTGCGCCAGGCCCGCGGACGCTTCTTCCTCCTCCTGAATTCCGATGCCCGGCCCGAGCCCGGGGCCATTGAACGCCTGGTGCAGACGCTTGAAGATCGACCGGACATCGGCATCGCCGCGGCCCAGCTTCTGAATGCCGATGGCTCGCTGCAGAACTCGGCCGCGGCCGGGCCGTCCCTGGCGACGGAGCTGCTCAACAAATCCCTCCTGCGCCGGCTGAATCCCCGCCGCTACGCCACGCGCTTTCCCCCCCAGGCCGAACCGGTAGAAGTGGAAAGCGTCATCGGCGCCTGTCTGATGGCCCGGGCCGCCATGGTGGAGCGTATCGGCCTGCTCGATGAAGGCTTCTTCTTCTTCCTGGAGGAGACCGACTGGTGCCGCCGGGCCCGCCAGGCCGGCTGGAAGGTGGTCTGCGAACCGCGGGCCCGCGTCTTCCATCTGCAAGGGGGCAGCGCCGGGGCGGTCAGGGCTGAAGCACGCATCGAATACTGGATTTCCCGCCGCCGCTTTTTCCGCAAGCACCACGGCCGGGCTGCCTGCACCTTCCTCAATACCGGGCTGCTGCTTCGCCTGGGCTGCAATCTGGCGGCCAACACGTTGGCGGGCCTGGTCTATCCCCGGGCCCGATGCAAAGCCCGGGTCAGCGCCCGCCTGCTGCGCTGGTACCTGGCCGGTGCTCCCGCGACCGGCTGGGGGCTGCAACCCACACCGGCCGAGATACCGGCCCACGATCCGGGGGCCCCATGAAAGTCGCCCTGTGCAACCACACCTTCTCCCTGCACCACGGCGGTGGTGAGCGCTACTCGCTCGACCTGGCCCGCCATCTGGCCGCCTTGGGCTGCGACGTCCACTTGATCGGCCAGACCATCGAGGATGCCCCCCCGGAACTGACGCTCCATCGCCTGCACGTGGCCTCGGGGCCCAAGGCCCTGCGCCTCCTGCGCTTTAACGCCGCCCTGGGCCGCTTGCTTGAAAAAGAATCCTTTGATGTGGTCTACGGCATGGCCCGCTGCTACCCCGTGGACTGCCACTTCCTGGGCGGCGGGGTGGGCGTTCACCATCTGCGGGTGCGCTTTCCCAACCCCTTGATCCGCACCTGGCGCTGCCTGGCCCGGCCGGCCAACCTGGTGCAGGTTGTCGTCGAGCGCCGGCTGTTTACCTCACACCGCCCCGCCCGGGTCATTG
>JAJXSS010000073.1 GCA_021784455.1 Planctomycetota bacterium | reverse complement strand
GCCCGTTGCCCGATCTGCCAGGTCAAACTGGCCTTGCCTCCCCAAGCCAATCCGCAAGCCGTGGCTTGCCCCAAGTGCCACCAGCCGATGACCATCACCCAGATACCGGCCAAGCTCGAGGTCGTGCGCTGCGATGCCTGCCAGCACCGCTTCGGCACCTCTAGGCGTTCGGACGGTTCCATCCGGGTACGCTGCCCGCACTGCCATCACCGCGTGACTCGTCCCCCCACGCGGTAACTTCCTTGCCGTCACAGACCCCTCCCAGATGTCATCCACGCTGATTCCTTTCACGAGCCTCCTGCCCTCAGGCTTGGGCAACCCTACGCTTTGGGGTTTGAGCGCCCCCGAACTCCACGATCGCTACTGGGCGGCCCAGGGCGTCCAGGTGGTCAGACCCGGAGGCGAAGAAGACCTGACATCCTCGGGGCTTTACCTGCTGATTGACCCGCCCACCCTTATGCTCTTCGATCTGCCCCGGATCCTGGCGCGGGCCCTGACCAGCCCCCTAGGCACCTGGCTGCTTCGTCTGGAGGATTCCCGCTGCGGGCAATACCGCGAGGTCGTACGGACCGATGAACAGCATCGCTTTGTCCGCGTGGAGCGGCTTTACGATCAGACCGAGATCCAGTGCGCGCGAGCAGCTCTGACGCGCGACCGGGCCCTGGCACGTCTGTGGCACCATGCCGGCCCCACACACGCCGCTTGGCGCCAAGTGCGCCGCCTGGCCAAGAAGGGATCGTACGCCGCCCTGTCCCTGCATGTGCCCCTGTATCACCGCGAGCACCCCGACGAGCTTCTGCGTCTGATCCTTGATTTGACCTACGTCTGGCGCAACCCGTCGGATACCCTGCCCGGTGTGCGCCGCGTCGCCCCGGGCATCTGGTGCGACCAGCAGTCGCGCATTGAGCCGGGGGCCACGCTGGTAGGACCGGTCTGGATCGGCGCCCGCCGCCGTATCGATACCGGATGCCTCGTCCCCGGCCCGGCTATCCTCTGGGACGCTCCGGAACCGGCCGGCACGCCCTTGCCGGATCTGTTCGACGCACGCTTTGCGATCCCCAACGACGCGTCGGCCAGCCGGCCACCTCTGGGCAAACGCTGCTTCGATGTGGTCTTTGCGCTCGTGGCCCTGGCCGTCACGCTGCCGCTGTATCCCTTGATCATGCTGGCAATCTGGATTGAGGACGGCCGGCCCTTCTTCTTCGCCCACACCCGCGAAACTTGCGGGCCACGCAACTTTGCCTGCCTCAAGTTCCGATCGATGCGCAAGAACGCCGACCGCATCAAGGCCCAGTTGGTGGGCCGCAACCGCGCCGATGGCCCGCAGTTCTTCATCGAGGATGACCCGCGCCTCACCCGCATTGGCCGATTCCTGCGCCGGACCAATATCGACGAACTCCCCCAGTTCTGGAATGTGCTGCTGGGTCACATGTCCGTCGTTGGCCCCCGACCCAGCCCGCGCGAAGAAAACCAGTTCTGCCCGCCCTGGCGCGAAGCCCGGCTCAGCGTACGCCCGGGCATCGCCGGCCTCTGGCAGGTCTGTCGTACGCGGGCCCCGGGGCTGGATTTCCAGGAGTGGATCCGCTTCGACGTCGAATATGTCCGACGCCAAAGCTGGCGTCTGGACCTGTGGATTATCTGGCGGGCCGTGCTGCTGCTGCTGTTGCAGCGCAAACCTGATCCCCAGGGGTTTGACCATGAGTAACGCGATGGTGGTATCCCTTGCCAAGGCCGGCCCCGAACGATTCGGGGCCCGGGTCCGGCGCCGGCCGCTGACCCAAGCCATGCGCCGGCTGGGGGCCGGGGGGGCCTGGTCCTTCGCCGGGCTCGCGATCGTCCTGCTGTGGTGGCCCACCCTGCTGCTGCCGTTGGCGGAAACCTGGCTGGGAGATGATCGCCATCCGGATGCCACGTTGCTCCAGCGGCTGGGGCAGGGCGGGGTCTTCTACTACGGAGCGCCCTTGATCGCCCTGGCCGCCGCTACGGCGGCGGCCAGGGCCTTGCGCCGCCATGGACTGCCGGTGCGGCGATCCACCGGCACGGTCTACCTGGGCTGGGCTTTGCTGGTGGCGGGTCTGGTGGTTGAACTCCTGGCCGTCCGCTTGCGCATCGGCTTCCTGTCCGGCGGGCTGCTTCCGGTTGTGTGCCTGGCGCTGCTCCTGGTCTCGGGTGGTTGGGTGTTGCTGCGCGCCCTGTGGCTGCCCTTGACGATTTTGGCGTTCCTGGGGCCCCGGCCTCAGGTGTGGTGTGATCCGTGGCTGGCCCATCTGCATGATGGGACGTGCGCGCTGGCCCAGCGCCTGACCTGGGCCGTTACGGGCTTGGCATCGCTCCGCGACGAGCGGTGGTTGTATCTAGCTGATTCCACCCGGCTGGAAATCCACCGCTTGTGCGCTTTTCAGGGGGGCACGGCATTGTTGGTGCTCTATGCCCTGCTCTGGGCTGCTCACCCGCATTTGCGCTGGCTGGCGCGCCTGGCGATGTTACCGGTTACGCTGGCCACGGGACTTGTCGGCAGCACGCTGTACGTGGCCCTGGTGATCTGGTCCTGCAACGCGGCCACACCGTGGCGGCTGGCTCCCGGGACCTGGCCCAACCTGGTTGCCCTGGGCGTGGCATTGCTGCCCGCCATCCTCGCGTCGCCGGCGATCGCCTGGTTCGAGGCCCGGCAACGGCGCCAGGACTTGGTCACGCCTCCGCGGCTGGAGGGAGCCTTGCGGCATATTTGGCGCTCCCGCCCGGCCCAACCGCCCGCCGTGGCCGTGGCCTTGATCATGGCCGCGGCTCTGGCCAGCCTGCCGCTGGCCCGCTGGGCCGCACAGGAACGGTGCACCAGCGCCTTTAGCCGCAGCGTGATGCTCCCTGCCCTGACCATAGCCGGCCAGTCCTGGCCGGGCTCGGTGATTCCTCTGCCTCCGCGGAGCCCGGGCATCCTGCAGACCGATGACTATGCCTTTACCTCGTATGCCGACCCGGATGGTGTCCAAACCGTCTTCGCTTTCCTGGTTTTCAGCAACACCCTGCGCAACGGCGTCCATCCACCGAATGTATGCCAAATGGTATTCGTGACCGATCAACAGGACCTGACCGTTCGCCTGCCCGACGGTACCGCCGCCCCGATGCGGGCCCTGGTGCTGGCCGACAACCGATTGGTCGTGTATGAATTGTTTGCGTACTTCTACCGCGGCGCCTTCACCCGCAGCTATTCCTGGCAACAGGCGATGACCGCCTGGTCGTCTCTCGAGGGCCGTCCTAGCGGCGGTGGACTGGTCGTTATCGGTGTTCGTGTTGCCCGCGGCGACCTCAACCGAGCTCGCACGCTGGCCCAGGAAGCCGCGCGTCAGCTTCTGCCGCGCATCGCCCGCGCCCTTCCCCGGTGAGGAACCGTATGTCTGAGCCCCCGTCCCCAGCGCCGGCTGTTTCCGGACCTTGGTGCCTGGCCCTTGCCCTGGCGGTCGCCGGTGTGGCGGCCTCCTGGCAAACCTGGGCGGACATTCTGGGTGTGGCGACACGCGATCCCGAGGCCAGCCATGTGCTGCTGGCGCCGCTGGTCTTGGCCTGGCTGGCTTGGACCCGTCGGGCGGACCTGGCCCGTCTGCGCCCTGGCCCACGCTGGCCCGGTCCCGCCCTGGTAGCCACCGGATGGCTGATGTCTTATCTGGGGTTTTATCATGCGGTCGAGACGCTGTGGCACTTGAGCGCGGTCCTGATACTGCTGGGCTGCCTCGTATCGGCGACCGGGACCGGCCTGCTGACCCCGCGCCTCCTGCCCCTCGTGGCAGCCCTTGTCTTCTGCGTGCCGATCCCCGGCTCCCTGCGCCAGGCTGTAGCCATACCCCTGCAGACAGCCGCGGCCGTGTTGACCCAGCAGGCGTTTCACCTGCTCCACCTGGAGGTGATCCGCCACGGCAACGTCCTCTGCTTCCACGGCACCGATGTCGCCGTGGCCGAAGGGTGTAACGGCGTAAGGCTCATCACCCCTCTGGTCATGGTGATCTACGCGGCGGCGTTCGCCCGTCCCCTGACCGGCACGGTCCGCGCCGTCCTGCTGCTGGCCGCCCCCATCGCGGCCCTGGCCGGTAACGTCGCACGCCTGGTGCCGACGGTCTGGCTCTACGGCTGCACCAATGCGTCTGTGGCCGGCAGCTTCCATCACTGGAGCGGCTGGATGCTGGCCCCCTTGACGCTCTTGGCTTTGATCGGTGTCCTGCGCCTGCTGCCCCGAGCATGGATCGAATCCCCGCAACATCCATCCTCCAACCCATAGCCATGGCCCACCGGCAAACTCCTTTTCCCTTCATCGGTCTGCCCGCCTGGATCGTGTCCTTGTTCCTGCTGGCGGGCGTGGCCGGCGAGGCTTGGTCACGGCCCGGTGAACGCGATGCCCGCAACTTTCATGCCCGTGTTCGCCAGGCCGTCGCCTCCATACCCCGCGATTTCGGCTCTTGGACCGGAACCGATGAACCTTTGCCCCCGGATGTCAGCCGAATGCTGGCCCCCAATGCCCTGTGCAGCCGCTTGTACGTCCAGCGGGAGACGGGCTGGACCATGCAGCTTCTAATGATCCAGTGCCGCGACGCCCGTCAGATGACCGGACACTTCCCAACCATCTGTTTCGCCACCAACGGCTGGTCTCAGCTCCGCCAGACTGATGGCCAACTGGAGGTCGCCGGTTGGACCATCCCCATCCGCGAGTATCTTTTCACCCGTGGGGAGGGCAACGATGCCGCCCGGTTGGCCGTCATCCACTTCGTCGCCCTGCCCGATGGCCGCTACGGCCGTGACCTGCAGACCATCTGGCACGCCGCTGCCAGCTTGACCCGCCGGGCCTTCGGAGCCGCCCAAATCGAACTGGCCTTCTCCGCGGCTCAACCCCCGGCCCAGCGCCGCGCCGCGGCCTGCGCTTTTCTCGCCGCCAATAAACCGCTCCTGGCGGCCTTGGCCGCTCCCTCAATCGGCAACTGACCTTCCGCACCTAGTCGTAGAAAGGAAATCACTCATGTTCCAGCGCCACCCTCCTCGCAACTTATGGCCGATCCTGCCCCTGCTTCTGCTGGCCGCCGGCTGGGGCTTGCCCTCGCCGGCCCGCGCGACGACCTTCGACTTCCAGAAGCCCCCCGGGGCCTCACCCTCCGAGTACTTCGTCCCCGGCCTGGTCATGACCCAGGACGGGATTGGCCTGACCGCCAACGCTCCCACCAAGTTCCTCTACCAGGACCAATACGGACTGGGGGCCAACAATCCTTTTGCTGTTCCTCCCGATGATCCGGCTATCGATGGATCGGATCTGGTCCAGTTCCAGTTTACCCGCCAGATCATGCTCGACTCGATCACCTTTACGCAGATCGGCCAGCCCCCGGGCGGTGACTGGGCCATGGTACTGGTGGGACCATCCATCCTCTCCATGAACCCCCTCCCCAATGGCAACGCCGCCGGCACAGGCACCTATACCCTCGATCTCACCGGCGTGGCCCAAAACCTGCGTGTTACCTCCCTCGTGCAAGTCGAGGGCCTCGGTCTGTTTAATCTCCCGTCTAACTTCCAGATCGGCTCGATCACCGTGGAACAGGCTCCTGGCGCCCCATTGCCGGACAGTGCCGCCGCGGGCTTGGCCATGCTCGCATCTCTGGTCGTCCTTAAGATGCTGGTCCGTCCGTCACATCCGATTTGATCATCGTCGCCCAGAACCGCCTCCTTTCCATCTTGTTGTCCCGCCTGACAAGGGCTCCGGCGTCTCCTTCCCCAAGGAGCTGCCGGAGCCCTTTCTGTTGCAGCGGCTGCGCTCCTGGCCTGCATTTCGCGTGCCCCGGGCGCAGCCTCTGTGTTTTCATCGTCCGAGGGCACCTCCGACACCGGTACGGAAAAGCAGTGTAGTTGTCTGCGGAATCGGCTTTGAGAACGACGCCTGGACCAGGTGGTTTGTGGCGGCGATAGAACGGAATTCGAGGGGGTCGTGAGCCGGGCATGGTGCCGCTCCTGAAGCCGAAAAGTGGTAACTACCACTTTTCCAGGACTTCCTGGGCCACACTGCCCGACGCAGGCAGGGAACGCACGTATTTCGGCTGTCTCTTCCAGCGCGAATGCCGACAGGTGGACTCGAACCACCAACCTAGGGCTTATGAATCCCTCGCTCTAACCAGTTGAGCTATGTCGGCTGCGGTGCAGCATTGTATGAACTGGCCGCGGATGTTCAAACCCCGAACCCTGACCCGTGAGCGGGCCCATAACCTGGGTGGGGGCAGGCGAATTCATCCCCTTTCCGGCCCAACGTCGATAGATCAAGTGGGCCTCATTGCCTTGCGCACGACCTTTGCCATGCGATCCATCCCCCCTCTGATGACATCTTCGCTGAAAAGTCCGACCCCGGCCCCTCCGCGGAACGGCGATCTGCCGGGCAAGCCGGCGTTCTCGGGCCCCATCCGGCAGTTTCTGAGCTACTGCAAGGTCGAGTGCGGCTTTGCGCCGGCCACGCTCAAGGCCTACGCGGCCGATCTCTCCGAACTGTGGATGTTCCTGGAGGATCGCCAGCTCAACTCCTGGGCCGACCTGACCCTGGACCTGATTGCGGCCCACCTGCGGCAGTTGGATGCCCGCGGCCTGGCCCTGGCCAGTATCGCCCGCCACGTGGCAACCTTCCGCGTGTTCGCCCGGTTCCTCGAATCCAACGGCCTGACCCCTGCCAATCCGGCGGAACTGCTGACCCAGCCGGCCACCTGGCACTCCCTGCCGGGCGTGCTGAGCCTGAACCAGATCAAGACGCTCTTGACCGGTCCGAGGCCGGAAGATGCCCTTTATCGGCGTGATCTCGCCCTGCTGGAACTGCTCTACGCCGGGGGTCTAAGGGCCAGTGAGATCGCCGACCTGACCTGCGACCGCATGCATGCGGATCTGGCCGTGGCCCGGGTGCTGGGCAAAGGCAACAAGGAGCGCATCGTTCCCATCGGCAAGCCCGCCCTGGCGGCGGTGGCCCGGTATCTGGCCGACCTGCGCCCGCAACTGGTGCGGGAGGGCAAATCCACCGACCGCCTCTTCCTCTCCCGCACCGGCGCCCCCATCACCCGCATCATCGTCTGGCAGGTGGTGGCCAAGCACGCCCGGCGCACCGGCCTGCGCGATGTCCATCCCCACACCCTGCGCCACTCCTTTGCCACCCATCTCCTGGCCGGCGGGGCCGATTTACGCGTGGTTCAGGAACTGCTGGGGCACTCCAATATCCAAACCACGCAGATTTACACCCACATCGACCGCTCGCGGCTGAAAGAAGTGATGCGCAAGTGCCACCCCCGGCCGTAGGCCCCGCGCGGCGGCCAGTTCTTCCTGGCAACGGGTCCCGGCCCGTCGGTGGAGAGCCACACCGCGGTGAAATCTTGGCACGGCTGACCTCAATTCATCGTGCCGTCCCTGGCCTTGAGGACCTGGCAGAGGGGTCACCGGGAAGTGAGACGTTTCCTCATGGATCCGGCTTACGCAAGACGGAGGATCGGACCGGCCCGAACCTACTTCTTGGCCCGCTCGGCCGCCCGGCGGCGCAGCTCGGCATCGATGAAGCCCGACAGGTCACCATCCAGGACGCGCTGGGGATTGCCCGATTCAAAGCCCGTGCGGTGGTCCTTGACCCGGCTGTCGTAGAAGACGTAAGAGCGGATCTGGGTGCCCCAGCCCATGGACAGCTTGCCACCGGCAGCGGCCAGTTTCTCCTGCTCGCGCCTCTGCTCCTCTAGAATCTGCAATTTACCCTGCAGGATGGACAGGGCCCGTTGCTTGTTCTGCTCCTGGCTGCGCTCCACCGAACACACCACGGTCAGGCCCGTGGGCTTGTGGATGATGCGCACGGCCGTGGCCACCTTGTTGACGTTCTGTCCGCCGGGGCCTGAGGCCCGCACAAAGGCGATGATGTCCAGCTCGTTGGGGTTGAGTTCGACATCCCCGTCATCTTCGAACTCGGGCACGATGTCCACGGTGGCGAAGCTGGTCTGGCGTTTGCCCTGGGCGTTGAAGGGCGAGACGCGCGCCAGGCGATGAGTGCCGCGTTCGACCGAGAGATAGCCGTAGGCCATGGGCCCCTTGATATAGAGCGTGACATCCTTGAAACCGGCCTCTTCGCCCACGGTCTTGTCCACCTCGAACACTTCCCAGCCCTGACGCTCGGCAAAGAGCACGAACATGCGCATGAGCATCTGGCACCAGTCCATGGCCTCGGTGCCGCCCTCGCCCGCGTAGATGGAGACGTAGCAATTCCGGGAGTCGTACTTGCCTGCCAGCAGGGTCAGCAGATCCAGTTGCTCGACCTGGGCCTGGAGGGGATCGAGCTGGGCATCGACCTCCTGGCGTGAGGCCTCATCATTGGCCTCTTCGGCCATCTGCCAGAGGACCTGGGCGTCTTCCAGGGCCGAGCGGGCCTTGTCGAACGGCCCCACCAGGGCCTTGAGGGTCTTGAGCTCGGTGACGGTGGTCCGGGCCCGCTCCTGGTTGTTCCAGAAGTCGGCTGCCCCCATCAGGGCTTCCAGCTCTTTCAATCGGGCCAGTTTCTTGTCGTAGTTAAAGAGAGTCGCGGATGGTTGCGATCCGCGCCTCGAGGGTCTTGAGGATGCCGGGGATATTGTCGTGCATGGAAAGAAGGGTAAAGGCTGGGCGTCAAAAGTCAAAAGCGAGGCGCCGGAACATGTCTAGCCCTCGACAGGCGCCTTGGGCGTTGCCAGGGTCAACTGATAAAAGCACAGGTCGAGCCAGCGGCCGAACTTGTAGCCGACCTGAGGCAGGGTGCCCACAAGCTGGAAGCCCAAACTCTGGTGCAGGGCGATGCTGATGGTGTTGGCCGAATCGATGGCCCCAACCAGCACGTGATACTCCTGCGCCTGGGCCCGTTCCATAATCTGTCCGAGCAGCAGTCGGCCCAGGCCCCGGCCGCGGAAGGGCGCCGCGACGTACAACGAATGCTCGACGGTGTACTTGTACGCCGGCCACGCACGGAAGGTGCCATAGCTGGCAAAGCCCATCAGATCGCCGCTGTCCGCAAGGGCCCCGATGATGGGGAACCCGCCCTGCTGCTTGGTGGCAAACCACTGGACCATCATTTCGGGCGTGCGCGGCCGGTAATCGTACAGGGCCGTGCTGCTGACGATAGCGTCGTTCAGGATCGCCAGGATGGCAGCAGCGTGGGAGGTGTCGCAGTCGATGATGCGCATGGGGGTTGTGGCCTGAATCCGCTCGCCGAAAGCCAGTCACGAGGGCAACGGGAAAACCCTGGGGGCCCAATCAGGCTGACCCGGCCGGCTCAGGCGTGTTTAAACGTGCGGTTCGCTTCACGCGGCGCCGATGCTCGGGCAGCCCCAGACCTACAAGACCGCGGCGATGGCCGTGCAGAGGGCATCCATGTTTCCGGGGGTCATGCCGGCCACGTTGATCCGGCCGTTGCCCACGATGTAGATCGAGAACTCCTTCTTGAGCCGCTCGACCTGGTCCTTGGACAGGCCCGAGAAGCTGAACATGCCGGTCTGGCGGGCGATGAAGGAAAAGTCGGCCTGCACACCCTTGGCCTTGAGTGTCTGGACGAAAGACTTGCGCATGCCCAAGATGCGGTTGCGCATGGCGGCCAGTTCCTGTTCCCACTGGGCCTTCAAGGCCGGGTCGGCCAGGATGGTGGCCACAATGGCCCCGCCGTGGGCCGGGGGATTGGAGTAATTGGCCCGGATGACGGCCTTGATCTGGCTCTGGGCGGCCTGGGCCGCCTGGCTCGTGGCGGCCACCACGCTCAGGCTGCCCACACGCTCGGAGTACAGGCCGAAATTCTTGGAGTAGCTGGTGGCCACCAACATCTCGGGGCACTGGGCGGCCAGCGCCCGCACCCCGGCGGCGTCCTCCTGAAGCCCCAGGCCAAAGCCCTGATAGGCGAAATCCACCAGAGGCAGAACTCCCCGCTGGGCCAGCACGCGGGCGATGGCCTGCCACTGTTCGGCGGTGGGGTCGATGCCCGAAGGGTTGTGACAGCAGCCGTGCAGCAGCACCACATCGCCACCCGGAATCTGGCCCAGGGCCGCGAGCATTTTCTCGAAGGCCAGGCCGTTGGTCACCTTATCGAAGTACGGGTAGGACTTGGTCGCCACCCCGGCGGCCGCGAAGATCTGGGGATGGTTGGGCCAGGTGGGGTCACTCATCCACACCGTGGCCTTGGGAAACAGTTTGTGCAGATAGTCCGCCGCCACACGCACGGCCGCGGTGCCCGAGGGCGTCTGGCTGGTGGCCACGCGCCCGGCCGTCAGGAGCGGGCTTTGCGGCGCAAAAATCATTTCCTGCACCAGCTTGTCGTACTGCGGCATCCCATCGATCGGGAGGTAGCTCTTGCTGCCTTCGGTTTCCAGCAGCTTCTTTTCGGCCGCCTTGACGCAGGCCAGAATGGGCGTCTTGCCGGATTCATCCTTATAGACGCCGACACTGAGATTGATCTTCCGGGGGTTGGTGTCCTTGTTGAACGCTTCGGTGATGCCCAGGATGCTGTCTGGCGGTGCCATGGGTACGTTTTCAAACATAGCGCGATCTCCTGGATAAAAAGCCCCGGTGACCCGGCGCCGGCGAGCCCAAGCCGACGGACGCCAGACCCGTAAGAATATCCCCGGACGCGGTGGGGTGGGTCAAGCCGCAGGGTGGATCAAGCGCAGCACCCCCCAGCGTTTTCACCCGCACGGACGCCGGCGGGTCCGAAGACTTGACCGGCCCTACCCGCGCGTCGCCGCGGCGCGATGATCGGCCACCATCCGGGCAAAACGCTGTCCGGCCTGGTACACCTGCCGCACGAAGGCCCCCTGGTCCTTGTCCGCAACGTTCTGCATGGTGGATTCGATGCTCAGGCAGGGCTTGGTGTAGGCAGACGCGGCAATGATTCTGGCCAGCCGCGGCCAGTCCACCGTGCCGGTGAACGGCGGCCAGTGCAGGTCCTTGGCTCCATCGTTATCGTGCAGGTGGGTGGCGAGCAGACGGTCTTTGCACTCCTCGAGTTGGGTCAACCCGCTGCCGGCAATGTGCCCGTGGCCGCAGTCGTAGCACAGGCCGATGTAATCGGGCGGATATTCGGCCAGCACCCGGCGCAGGGTCGGGAAGTTATCGCGGGCCATGTTTTCCAGAGCGAGGCGCACCCCCCGGGTCTTGGCATAAGAGTGCAGGGCATCCAGCGAGCGGCGCAGGCGGTTCCAGAAAAAAGTGCGCTCGGGCTCGGCCGCGGGTTCGACCGGCAAGTGCATGATTACCACATCGCTCTCCAAGGCCCGGGCGAAATCGATCCGGTTTTGCACCAGCTCGATACCGGCCTGGCGCTCATACTCCCGCGGCGAACCCCAGTTCTTCTCCAACCCGGCCGAGCCATGGACATCATTGACAGCCAGGTGATACTCGCACAGCCAGAGGCCGATGGCGGCGATCTCGGCCGGCCCATACAGAAAATCCGTGCACCACTGGTGGCACCAGTGCACATGGGTAAACCCGGCCTGGGCGATCGCCTGTAACGCAGGCTGGGGAGAACCGGTTCCACTAACAAAATCCGTGGTGAGACAAAGAGACATCATGCGGCGATTATCCCAATGGTTGGGTTGTTTGGTGAAGTGGCGATGGGAGGGCCGCATCGGACCCGGCCACGGCCTTGCCTGCCTCCCCACCGCTACATCACCCTTCCACCAGACCACCCCATCCCCGAGGGCCTCGTGCCGCCGCCCAGCGCGTTATGATGGCTGGTCTGGCCGGGGAGCAACGCGAGCCATCCACCATGAACCAAGTGCGTCTGGGCGTCATCGGCTGCGGCGGCATGTTCCGCTACCACGCCAAGTACTTTGCCTCCATCCCCGAATTGCGCTTCACTGCGGGCTGCGACATCGAGCCCACGGCCCTGAAATTCGCGGTGGACACTTACGGCGTAGAGGGATTCACCGACGGCCACGCGCTCCTGGAGTCGGGCCTGGTGGATGCCGTGCTGATCGCCACCCCCCACTATTTCCACCCCGTCTTTGCCACGGCCGCCCTGAAGCGCGGCATCCATGTCCTGTCGGAAAAGCCCGTGGCCGTGACGGCCCAGGCGGCGGCCGAGGTGAACCGCGTGCACGCCCAATATCCCAAGGCCCTGTACGCCGTCATGTTCAACCAGCGCACCTATCCGGCCTGGCGCAAGGTCAAGGAACTGATCGACGCGGGCACCATCGGGGACCTGGTGCGACTTAACTGGGTCGTCACCTCCTGGTACCGGCCCCAGGCGTACTACAACTCCGGGGGTTGGCGGGCCACCTGGGCGGGCGAGGGCGGCGGCGTTCTGATCAACCAGTGCCCGCACAATCTGGATCTGCTGCAGTGGTTCACCGGCCTGCCCAAGCGGGTGACGGCCGTGGTGGGCGTGGCTAAGCACCACCGCATGGAAACCGAGGATGAGGTGACGGCCATCCTGGAATACGCCTCCGGGGCCACGGGGGTATTCATTACCTCCACGGGCGAAGCCCCCGGAACGAACCGGCTGGAAATTGCGGGGACCAAGGGCAAGCTCGTCACCGAAGGCGGCGCCACGGTCACTCTGCACACCAACAGCACTCCCACCCCGGAGTTCACGCGCACGGCCACTTCCGGCTTCACCCGGCCGGAATGCATCAAGACCGTGCTGGAAGTCGACGGCGACCGGCCGGATCACCAGGCGGTCACCCGCAACTTTATCGACGCGATCCTCAACGGCACCCCCCTGCTGGCCCCGGGCGAAGAAGGCATCAAGTCGCTGGAACTGTCCAACGCCATGCTCATGTCGGGGCTGACCGGCAAGCCCGTGGACCTGCCCACGGACCACGCGGCTTACGATGCCCTGATCCGCGGCCTGGCGGCCAAGT
>JAJXSS010000492.1 GCA_021784455.1 Planctomycetota bacterium | reverse complement strand
GAGCCGATGCCTGCGTTCTCCGCCAATCGAAAATCAGCCTTGGTTGGGAAATGAACTGTGCGTGTGGATTTGACTTCCATCCTGCCGCAACTGCCCGTGTGGACGCTGGTGTTCTTCCGGCTGACGGGCCTGTTCGTGGTGGCGCCTTTGTTTTCCAGTGCCTCGGTGCCGGCGCGTTTCCGGGTGATGTGGGCCCTGGCCCTGAGCCTGTGCATTTACCCGGTGCTGCTGGACCGTCCGGCCACCGCGGCCATGATCGAGCCCATGCTGCACGGCAACCTGCCGCTGTGGCTGCTGCCGGTGGCCATCGTGATGGAACTGCTGATCGGCACGGTGATCGGCTACGGCGCCAGCCTGCCCCTGGTGGGCATGCAACTGGCGGGGCAGATGATCGATCAGCAGGTGGGCACGGGTCTGGCGGGTCTGATCAATCCGGACGCGGGCGGCGAGCAGACCGGTGTGTTCGGGGATTTCTACTTCCTGCTGGCCACGGCGATTCTGCTGATGATCGGCGGGCACCGCGTCATTCTGAGCGCCCTGTTGGACAGCTACCAGCAGGTGCCTCTGGCGGGTTTCCGGCCGGACCCGCGGCTGGCGGGCCTGCTGGTGGGACTGCTCACCTCGATGTTCGAAATGGCCCTGCGCGTGGCGGCGCCGCTCTTGTGCCTGGTGTTTCTGGAGACGGTGGCCACAGGTTTTCTGGCCCGCACGGTGCCGCAGTTCAACCTGATGTCGGTGGGGTTTCCCCTGCGGATCATGGTGGGGCTGATGATCCTGGGGGCGTCGCTGTCGAGTGCGGCCAACGTGTGCGTGCAGGGGGTGCATCGGGGCTTGTGGGCGGTGATGGCGTATATGGGAGGGTGATGGAATTGTCGATTTTAGATTTTCAAGTTTCGATTCAAGAGCCGGCCGAGGCGGCGCCCCGGGGAGTTCCGGGGGCAATCGAAAAACGCAAGCCAGCAATCGGGAATTGGAGTGAAGGCCAATAGGTGATCATGGCGGAATACGACGGCGACAAGACGGAACCGGCTACGGCGCGACGGCGGGAAGAAGCCCGCCAGGAAGGCAACGTGGCCCGCAGCAACGACCTGACGGCGGCGGCCATGCTGCTGGCGGCGGTGCTGCTGCTGCATGTGTTTGGCATGCAGTTCATGGGGTCGCTCAAGGAGATGCTTCAGACGATGCTGGGGGGGCAACTGACACCCCAGCCCGCCCAGCCCGACGATGTGCGGGCCCTGATGGTGTTCGCCCTGCGTCTGGTCGCCCAGGGCACGGCTCCGTTCCTGCTGGGGCTCATGGCCGTGGGCCTGGCCGTGGCCAGTGCCCAGGTGGGCATCCGTATCACGCCCCAAGTGTTGCGGCTGGATCTGACCAAGCTGACCCCGTGGCGCGGGCTGAGCGGCCTGTTCGATGCCCGCGGGCGCATCCGCCTGGCCATGAGTGCGGCCAAGGTGTGTGTCGTCTTTGGCATCGCGGCCTGGTTTGCCTTGGGCGATCTGCCGCGGATCGTGGTGTTGGCCAACCTGGAAGCCCTGCCGCTGTTCGCCGTGGCCTGCCAGATCGTGTACGCCCTGGCCCTGAAGCTGGCCCTGCTGCTGCTGCTGCTGGCGGCGGCGGATTTCGCCTATCAAATTTGGCAGCGCGAACGCGACCTGCGCATGACCAAGCAGGAGGTCAAGGAGGAACTCAAACGCATGGAGGGGGATCCCCTGGTCAAGCAGCGGCGCACGCGGGTGGCCCGGCAACTGGCCCTGCAGCGCATCAACTCGGCCGTGCCGCGGGCCCAGGTGATCGTGACCAACCCCACCCACTATGCCATCGCCCTGCAGTACGACAGCCAGAGCATGCGGGCCCCCAAGGTGGTGGCCAAGGGCGCGGATTTCCTGGCCCTGCGCATCCGACAACTGGCGGCTCTGCACGAGGTGCCGATCGTGGAACGGCGGGAACTGGCCCGGGCCCTGTACCGGGCGGTCGAGGTCGGGCAGGAGATCCCGCCCCAGTACTACAACGCCGTGGCGGAAGTGCTGGCTTACGTCTACCGGCTGAGCGGGAGAAAGATCGCGTGAAAGGAGTTTTCGCTTTGTGAACTTCGGTTTTCGATTGGCGGAAGCGGCCCTGGCAGGCCCAGGGGTTCCGGGGGCCTGCGAGAACTGAGATTCAAGAATCGAAAATGGACGAGACGGATTTATGGCGGAAACAACGGTAAAACCTAGAATCTCAACGGCCGCCTCCGCGTGGAGGCACGCTGGGGCGAAGTAGCGGACACTGTTCGTGCCGCTGGCCTTTGTGGGCCTGATTGCGGTGATCGTGGTGCCCGTGCCCCCGATCATCATGGATCTGCTGCTGGCGACCAACCTGGCCCTGGCGGCCATGATCCTGCTGACCACCATCTTCGTGACCTCGCCGCTGGATTTCTCGGTGTTTCCCTCCCTGCTGCTGGGCACCACGCTGTTCCGGCTGGTGCTGAATGTGGCCTCGACCCGTCTGATCCTGACGGCCAACGCCAGCAATGCCCAGGAGGCCACCAGCGTGGCCGGGCACGTGATCGCGGCTTTTGCCCATTTTGTGGCCGGCAATTCGCTGGCCGTGGGCATCATCATCTTCACCATCCTGGTGATCGTGCAGTTCGTGGTGATCACCAAGGGGGCCACGCGCATCAGCGAGGTGGCCGCCCGTTTTACCCTGGATGCCATGCCCGGCAAGCAGATGGCGATCGACGCCGATCTCAACGCGGGCACCATCAACGAGGCCCAGGCCCGCCAGCGCCGCGATGCCAATGCTCGGGACGCGGGTTTTGACTTGGCCGTGGACGGTGCCGCCAAGTTCGTGCGCGGCGATGCCATCGCGGCCAT
>JAJXSS010000072.1 GCA_021784455.1 Planctomycetota bacterium | reverse complement strand
ACCACATACAGGCTCCACGTCCGTCCGCTGGCCTCCAACGCCAACTCGCGCGGCGCCTGCGGCAAAGCCACCGTCAACCGGCCCCCATCCCCCCACAAGAACCGCACCTCGCGCTCACCGGTCCGCAGGGCCTCGCCCGCCGGCACGTGCAGGGCCCAGGACAAAAACCCCCCGGGCGTGCGCTGCGGCTCATCCGTGACCCGCAGATACCCGGCATCCACCCAGTTGAAAGTACGCACCACCAGCGGCCGGTGATCCCGCGCAATGGGAATACTTTGATGGAACGGGCCGTGGGTCCAGGCCTCCGTGGGAATCTGGCATCGGATGGTCACCCCGCCGGCCGCATCGCTCGCACACCGGTCCACCGCAAAGCCCTGGCGGTCAAGAAACTGCATGGGTTCCAGCCCGGGGAAGCCCGGCACATTGTGCCCGCGATGGCGAATCTTGAGCGGCCCCGAGCCCAGGTCCGCATCCGCCGCCACCAGCCGGCCGCCGCTCCACCACCAGAAGCTGCCCTGGTCGGGATGATAGTGGCCCCAGGAAGCCCCGCAGCGCACCACCAGCAGGCTTTCCTCGGGTTGATGGGCCGCCCGCCGGGCCGCCGCCCCGTAGCCCGGCAGGTGCCACAGCGTCGGTAATTCCGGCGGCGCTACGGCCAACGCCTCTTGGCGGCGGGGCATCAACAAAGGACTGAACACCGTGACCTGGGCGTGGCCCGGCGCGGTCAGGCACCCCCCGCACTGCTGCCACGCCCACAGATACCGGGCCCGTTGTTCCGGGCACAGCGTGGCCAGCCACCCGAACAAGTACGTACTGCCTCCCTGATGGGCGTAGGCGTGGTCGCCGATAGCGGGAATCCCACGCTGGTTCTGCAGGATCGGGTCCGGCGGCGACAACAAGTCGGCGAAGAAACGGGCGCAGGCGGCAAAACGTTCATCCGCCGCCAGGTCCACCGCCTCGGGCGCCTGGCGCAGGGCCGCTATCATGGGGATCAGACACAGCCGCACGTGCTGGGCATAGGTGTGGCTTTCCTCCCAGGCCCCTCCGGGCCAGACGAAGGCCTGCATCTGGTCGTAGAACTGGGCCATGCCGTGCCGCCGCCACGCCGCAGCGTGCGGATGTTGACCCAGCACGCACCCGGCCAACCCCACCGCGGCGTAACGGTCGGTGTTGAAGTTCTGATTCAGCAGACCATGATAAATGTGCTGCACCGAACCGGGGGTGCCCGCGGGCAGGGTGGCCACGTGCCAGGGGTAAAAATCCCGCCGCCACAGCAATTCCGCCAGCACCGCTATCTGCACCGCCGCGTCGCGGCGGTCCTCCTCGCTCAACTGCCCCATCACATCCAGCAGATGAAACACCGCAAAGGCCGGCGCCAGGTCCCGGCTGGCCACCGGATTACCGCGCGGATGCAGGTACCCGCCCAGGGTCAAAGCCTCTTCCGCCTGGGTAAGCATGGTCCGCATCCACTGCCGGGCGGCGGCAAAATCGCGCTTCCAGAACGGGTGGTCCCCGGCCAGTTCCGGGCATGCTTCCACGTGCCGCCACGCCGCCGCCAACTGCTCGGGCCGGCCCAGGGCCAAACGCTCGGGCCGCCGCCACACCACCGCCTGGGCCTGGCGACGGTACGCCGCCACACGCTCGGGGCGGGCATAACCATGGCGCGTGATCTGCCGCGCCGGCCAGGCCGCGTACCCCTCCTCGGGCTCGAAATACACCAACCCCGTGCGCACCGCCTGTCGGGCCTCTGCCGCCGGTGCATGCACCAGCAGGTAACTGCGCCGCACCACGGCCCCGTCGCTGGGCGGCAAATCCACCGCCAGCCCCCCCCCGCCGCCGCGTGCCGCCAGCACATTGTGATGCGGCTGCGTCCAGCACCCCGGCCGCAGGGCCAGCAGGCCGCTGCCCATCCCCTCGTGCTCCACCAGAAAATAGTCCTTCAGGTCCAGTAATTGCCCGTGCTGGGTGAACGCCCCCAGCCGGAAGCGGGCGCCCGCCAGCGGCCGAGGCCTTATCTGCATCTGCCCCTGCACCAGCAGCGCAGAGCCGGGGAAAAACAGCCCCCCCACCCCTTCCATCAGGGTGCAACGCTCGCACACCTCGATTACCGGCTCGGGGGCCTCGCCCCGCCACCACAGGCTCCAGCGTGGCGGCCGCTCGTCCGGGCGAACCGGGGCAAACACCAGCGTCAGTTTCCCGCCCGCCGCGAAACGCTGCACCTGGTGGCCGGCCAGGGCCCGCCCCGCCGCCAATTCGCCCCGGGCCCAGATGCGCCCGCTGCCATCCTGGAACGACAGCGCCACCGTCGCGGCCTGGGCCGAACCCCGACCCACCAGCCGCACCGACAACCCCGCCGACGGCTGCAACCGCACCACCTCATCAAAGACAAGCTCCCCGGCCCCGGCCGACGCTGCCACCGCACTGGTTTCGCTCATGGTGTTCCTTTCGCGCTCGACCCCGCGCGCGCAGCGCGGCTCGCCCACCGCGCCGCTCAGCGCCCCCGGCCGCTTTTCGAGCCACGGGCCCAGGCCTTCTTCAATTTTGATGCCCATGGGCACGATGGTGCATCCATCATCCTAACGCTTGCTTATTCTGATTGCCACCGGCCCGCTCATAACCCCATATTGGTCTTGTGCAACAACCATCTTATATAGATAATATATTGTTATTGAATATGTTATAATATTACAGGGCCTTTCAGCAGGACTTTGGAATAACTTCAAGAAAGCCTGTATGCATCAAAAATAAAATAAACATCAAAACATTGACACGCCCCTGATTCCATGCTAGGTTATTACTGTCTATCGGCCGACGTGCGAGATCGTTCTGAGCCGTCTGGTGCGCAGCGTTGAGGGTGGGTGGCCTCCACATCATGGACAACAGAGGCACGTGCTTCATGTCGAATCAACTCAGCAAAATAACGCACGGTCAGGATGGCTTCCCCGGCCGGGAGATCCCCTTGGGTCACCCCAAACACCAGCGTCTGAGCCTCGCGCGGAGGGTCTGGCCGCCACGGGTCACCGCCCGCGCGGCGTTTACCCTGGTCGAGCTTTTGGTCGTCATCGCCATTATCGGACTGCTGGTGTCCATGCTCTTACCCGCTTTGCAGGCCGCCCGCGAACGCGCCCGCACCCTGGTCTGCATGGCCCATATGCAGCAGCTTGGCCTGGCCACCATGGGCTACGTCGCCGATGCCCAAGGCCGCTTGCCCGCCGGCCAAGCATTCAACGGCGCTTTTTCCGGCGGTTATCCCGTTTTAGACTGGACCACCACAGGCCTCCTGGTACGCGAGGGGCGGCTGGGGGGGGGCGGATATGTCCCTGGCCTGCCCTATGCCAGCGCCACCAGCCAGATCGGCCCCTATTACATGGTCCCCGGCCTGACGTGTCCGGATGGCCGGCCCACCATCTACTACAACAACAACGTCTGGAGGCAGTACGCCACGGCGGATTTCCGCAATATTTCCGGCGTCAAGCTGGTGGTCAATGATGGCGCGGTGTGGCCCAACGGTTCAGGCTATATCCTCGAGCCCGGCACGACCAAGTCGGCCTGGGTCTTCACCAATTACGTGTTCAACACCGTCGGCACCGCCCGCTACGGCAACGAGTCCTCCATGATGTGCCTTTCCGCCACGGGTGGTCCCTCGATCCCGTATAACAGCGGCTTTGCCGTATTGGGCGACCCCGCCGTCCAAACCTACGACAGTGGCCTCAAGAGTCTTGAGGCTTGTTCCGTCCCGGCCAATACCTGGATGGCCTTTGAAGGCGCCGATGGCATGATTTCCTTTGCCAGCGCCATCTTTCGCCATCCCGACCACTCGGGCAACTTCCTGTATTACGATGGCCACGTGGAAAATTTGCCCAGCCGCTCCATTGCCGGCATCGCCCCCAGCGGCGGGCTCTATGGGTACGGCTATAGCAATATTCTCGACACGCGCCTGGTTTTCCATCACCCCTGAATCCCCGTGCCGCTTTGCAGGACCGGGCTTGAGCCTCTGAAAATGCCTTTGACCAACGCCCCATTATCCGTGGAAAACGAAGCTCCCCGGGCCCGCGCCATCCGCGTGCTCAAGGGCTGGATCCACCAAGGCACTTTACGCCCCGGCATGCCCCTGCCCCCCGAACGCGATCTGTGCAATCGCCTGGGCACCAGCCAGACCACCGTGCAGCGGGCCCTGCGCGTGCTCGAGGCCGAAGGCATCGTCAGCCCCCTGACCGGCCGCACCCGCCTGGTGGCCGCCGATGGCACCCGGGCCACCGCCTCGCTGATCACCCAGGGCCTGGTCATCATCTCGCCCCTGTTGGAAACCATCAGCGGGCACAACATGTCCGGCTGGCTGGAATATATCACCCTGGGCGCCATCGCCGCCGCCCGCCAAACCGGCCGCCACATCATCACCCTGGACCCCCGCCGGGCCCTCGAAGAATGGCGCCATGGCCGCTTGAGCGGGCAGCCTTATGGGGTGCTCATCACGGCCGAAAACCAGGCCCGCACCGAGTTGCAGCCGGTGATTCAGGCTTTCACGGCGGCCAAGGTGCCCGTGGTGGTTTACGGTGACAGCCCCGAGAATGGCACGTTTGACCGGGTCACGGCCGACCACGCCGCCGGCTGCGCCCAGCTCACCCAATGGCTGATCCAGCAGGGCCGGCGCCGCATTCTGCCCGTCTGGCCCGAGCCCCGCGACCTTTACTGGAAGGTCCAGCGCCGCCAGGGCTATGAACAGGCTATGCGCCAGGCCGGGCTCGAGCCCCTGCCCACCCTGTGGATTCCCTCGACCGTGGTGGGCCTGACCACCAAACAGATGGGCTTCCAGGCTTTTGCCCACACCCTGGCCGGCTACCTCATCCCCTACCTGACCGGCCCCGAGCCGGTGGATGCCCTCCTGGCGGCCAGCGATGGCAACAGCGTGCCCCTGATCGCCGCCTGCCGCCTCTTTGGCCGCCAACCCGACCGCGAGGTGCTCATCGCCGGTTACGACCACTACTCGGCCGACATCCCCGAGCGGGCCTTCGAGCCGGCGGGCCCGGCCGTGACCATCGACAAGGGCAACTGGCAGATCGGCCAGGCCCTGGTGGAACTGCTGGCCCAGCGCGTGCAAGGCACCCTGCCCCCAGAGCCCCAGTGCCGCCTGATCGCGCCGCGCCTGGTGGTCCCGGCGGAAATGCCCGCCGATACCCCCATGCCGGACACCGGCCCCACCCTGGAGGAATAACCATGGCCTGAACCCATCAACCCTGGAGGAATCGCATCATCATGTGGAAGAACCTGACATCTGGTCGTTTTGTGTGGAGGCCCGCCCGGCACGCGTGTACGGGCCGGCCGGCGGTAAAACATCAAACCGTGGGGAATAGGAGAAATGTCATGCGAACGAGAAAGCAACATCGCGTTTATATGTTCGGATCTGCGGCGGCCCTGGCCGCCATCACGGGGCTAAGCGGCGCGGCCACCGCGGCGACCAACACTTGGACTGCTGGCGACGTCGCCAACTGGGCCACGCCCGCCGACTGGAGCCTGGGCGCATATCCTGGCTCCACCGGTCACACGACGGATGATGCGGTCATCGATGGCGAAACCAGCACACCCAGCACGGTATCGACCTCCACGATGAGTGCCCCAACAATCAATTCCCTGACCATCACAGCCGGGGACACCCTGAACATCAATTCCGGCTCCTCCACCTGGCGCATGGCAATTGCGGCCGCAACGGCCGGCGCCCTTAACAACGCCGGAACCATCAATCTTTCGGCGGGCACCGGCCTGCAATTGAATTTATCCGGGGGATCGGGGGCAACGTTTGTGAATACCGGCACCGTGACCGCCAGCGGCGCATCCACATCGTTCACAGGCTATTCCAGCAGCGTAAATATCACTAACACAGGGGGCACGCTGTCGGCGACAACTGGGGCCGGAATCAACTTAATATCGTATTCGGGCAGTACGATCACAGGTGGGTCGCTCACGACCGATTCAACATCCACCTTTGGTGCTCTTAACACCACCTTTGTCCAAGGTTCTACCACCCTTAGCGGCGTCAGCGTCACCAACGCCGGCACAACGAATTACACACAAGGGACCACCGGCGGCAGCCGAACCATGAGTATGACGCTGACCAACGGCACCTTCGACAACACCAGCACAGGCGCCGTTCAATTCGTCCAGTTGGGTGACCACTCCGGCACCACGGGTGTCAAGCGCTCCCTCGACTTCACCATCGGGGGCACCAACGCGTTCACCAACAGCAACCAGGTCACGATCCGGAACGAGACCAACGATCCATCTTCACAAACCGAATATGCGAAGATGACCTTTGGGGCCACCAACAACTTCACCAATAACGGCACCGTGACCATCCAAAACTCTGCCACCGGCAGCCCGGCAGCAACGTACTCGCAATACGCGCAATTGATGGTGAATCAGCCGGCCTACTTTATCAACAACGGCACGCTCAACGTCATTCAGGATGCGACGGTCCCGGTGGACGCCGCGCACTATGCGACAGCCACTTTCAACAATAACTGGACCAACGGCGGCACGGTGGTGATCAACGGCACCGGCGCTTCGGTCACGCTCAGCGGCAAGACCTATACCCAGTCGGCCGCGAACACGGAAACCCGCCTGCTCAACGCCGGGCTCCTGAGCGCTACTGCCGTCAACATCAGCGCCGGCACGCTGGATGGCACCGGCACGGTCACCGCCGCCACCAGCATCGCCAGTGGCGCCACACTCGCCCCGGGCTACAAGAACCCGGGCATCCTGACCGTGGGTGACAACTTGGCCATGAACAGCGGCAGCACCTTTGCCTTGGACATCAGCGGCAACAGCGCCCCGGGCAGTGCCGCCGGCGACTACAGCCAGCTCGCTCTGACCAAGGCCTCGAGCTTCACCCTGACCAACGCCGCCAACCTCAGCCTGGCAATGTCCAACAGCTACAGCGGTACAGCCGGGGATGTGTATTACATCCTGACCCGTGCGGACAGCGGCGCCTTTGGTAGCGGCGATGTTTTCTACCAGGGCGGCAATCCTCTGAGCGAAGGCTCCCTGGTGTCGATCACCGGGCTGGCTTCGAACCTCCAGGCCCACATTACTTACCTGGCAAACTGGACCGGCACCCAGGCCGGAAGCAGTTTAACCGGCGGTAACGATGTGGCCGTCTCGCTCACTAGCATCCCCGAACCCGCCAGTCTGGCCCTGCTGGCCCTGGGCGGGCTGTGCCTGCTGCCCCGCCGCAAAGGCAGCCGGCAAACGCTCTGAAACCTCCTCCTGGGCGGCGCGGCGTCTAACGACCCGCCCCGCCTTTTCGGCATCCGCACGCGGGCCGCTTGGGGCGGCCCGCAGGCACAGGCAGGCGAGGGCGGAAAGTCACGCCTGATGGAACAGTTGGCACGGTGAGTTTTGCCCCATCCCGTGCAGCAGATCTTCCTGGGGCAACATCGGAGGACAGTCATGCGTAAGTTTTGTGTACGAACGCTGGGAATGGCCCTGGGTTTGGCGGCCTTGTCGGCCACCGGAACAGCTCAGGCGGCCACAATCGTCAACTCGTGGACGCAGGGGAACTTCGCCACTGTGCCGCCCTCGAACTCACTGACCGCTTTTTCGATAGTTTCCGGCAGCACTGTCCCCGGTCTGGGCGACAGCAACAATGTGCTGGCAGCCAATGCGACGTCGAATCAGAATCTTTTTATCCCCACGTTCAACTTCGGGAGCTATTTCCAGACACTTGGCTACCCTAATGCCACGGTGTCGTTTGTCTATTCCGAACTACTGGCCTCGACCGATCCCACGAAACCGGCTGATACGCAGTTCCTAGCTTATTCGCCTACAGAGAACAAGATTGCAGCTTCCTACTCCGACGGCACCCATGGGACCACTTTGTATCTTGCATGGTCGAACTTCGAAAACCTGCAGACCCAAAGCACATCCATGGTCACGGTCTCCTCGACGCCAATGTCTTTGCTCAACGCAAACACTGGCAATGGATCGCTGGCGAATTTGCCTGTGCCGGTGTCCTATACGAACTCGTATGGCAAGACTGCTTGGCTGCAGGGTTTGAAGTTTAGTTACTTCAGCCAAAAAATGGGTGGCACCAGTCCCGCCTACGCAACAGGCGCATACCTGGACAACTTTACCGTCACGGCGACAACGACCTACACCATCCCCGAACCCGCCAGTCTGGCCCTGTTGGCCCTGGGCGGGCTGTTCCTGCTGCCCAAACGCAAGGGCAGCCAGCGGACACTCTGAAACCTCCTCCTGGGCGGCGCGGCGTCTAACGACCCGCCCCGCCTTTACCGTGCCCCCCCCGGAAATCGGCCACGGGAAACCGGCCCCTCCTGGTTCCGGGGGCCCGGGCCGCAGGCGGGCCACGGTGTTCCTACCCCCCCCAGGTTCCGGGGGCCGCGCGAAGGTTGTTTATGTTGAAAATCGGTTCCATCGGCGCCGGCGGACGTGGCCGGCTGTGCAAGCTGGCCCACCGCCCCGAGCAGGGTTTTGAACTGGCGGCCATCTGCGACACCAATCCCCAGGTCCTGGCCGATTACCGCCGCGAATTCGGCGAGCGTCTGCGCGTGACCTCCTCCTACCGGGACCTGCTGGAGGGGGGCGAGCTGGACATCGTTTTTGTCACCACCCCCGATTACCTGCACGAAGAGCACGCCGTGGCCGCCCTGAGCCGCGGCAAGGCGGTGTACCTGGAAAAGCCCATGGCCATCAGCATTGCGGGCTGCGACCGCATCCTGGCCACCGCGGCCCGGCACCAGGCCAAGGTGTACGTGGGCCACAACATGCGCTTCTTCCCGGTGATCCAGAAGATGAAGCAGTGGATCGAGGAGGGCCGCATCGGCCAGGTGCAGGCCATCTGGTGCCGCCACTTCATCGACTACGGGGGCGATGCCTACTTCAAGGACTGGCACTCCGAGCAGCGCCACACCACCGGCCTGCTGCTGCAAAAAGGGGCCCACGACATTGATGTGATCCACTACCTGGCCGGGGCCTACACCGTGCGCACGGTGGGGATGGGCAAGCTCAGCGTGTACAACCAGGTTCAGGACCGCCGCCGGCCGGAGGAACCCGGCAACGCCAGCTTTGTGCGGGCCCACTGGCCCCCGCTGGCCCAGACCCAGCTCAGCCCGGTGATCGATGTGGAAGACCACAGCATGATGCTTATGCAACTGGCCAACGGGGTGCAGGCCAGCTACTGCCAGTGCCACTACGCCCCCGATGGCATGCGCAACTACACCATCATTGGCACCCAGGGGCGCCTCGAAAACAGCGGGGATGCCTCCAGCGGGTCGCAGTGGGCCACGGTCCACCTGTGGAACCGGCGCTGCGCCGGGGCCTGCCGCCAGGGCACGCTGATGGAGGCCATCCCCCCCATTGAAGGCAGCCACGGGGGGGCGGACCCGCTCATCATCGACGGCTTTCTGGATTATGTCCGCGGCGGCGCCCAGGCCGGGGCCACGGCCATTGATGCCCGCATGAGCGTGGCGGCGGGCTACCAGGCCACCGTGTCCCTGCGCCAGGGCAGCGTGCCGCTGGAGGTGCCCCCTCTGCCGACCCAGGGCTGGGGTTGAGGCCAAGGTGATCCCCCCGGCAAGGCCCTGGGCTCCATCCTCCCGCGCCAGATACTGACCGGCAGCCAACCTCAGGCTTCCCCCGCCACAACACTCTCTTAGGAACGCAGAACCATGCTGATTTTTGTTGCTCGCTGGCGGCTTTGGTGTATCACGGCTTTGCTGGTGATCGCCGGGGCCGCGGCGGCCCCGGCCGGGGCCCAGATGGTGGCGGGCACCAAGATCCCGACCTTTGGCGCCACCATGGGGGTGGACCTCAAAAACGACCAGCAGCCCTACGCCTGCCAGTTCATCTCCAGCACGGCCCCGGGCAATGTGCTTTGGCCGGGCGAGCAGGCCGACTTCACCTTTCAACTGGTGAACCATTCCAGCGCCCTGCTGGCGGGCCAGGGGCGGGTGGACTTGATCGCCTACGGCACGCGCGGCCAGGCGGGCAACATCTGGGAGCCGGACATGTTCCGCATCGCGGTATGCGGGTCGGTGCCCATCGCCTATCACGTGGCGGCGGGCGGGTTTGAGAACTTCACCGTGCGGCCGGCGGTGCCGGCCAAGCTGGGAGCCTATGCCCTGGTGGTGGACCTGGGCCCGGCGGGGCGGCGCTTCGTAACCGTGTTCGTGCGCACCTTTAAGGCCGATGCCCGCCCGGTGCAGTATCCGCAACTGGCCCTGGATCTGACCAACGTGGACGTGCTGACGCGGCTGGGGGCCTGCCCCAACCGCATGGACTTCGGGTTCGTGGCCCCGAGCGATCCGGGGTTTGCCCGCTGGTTTGCCGACCGCTGCAAGGAACTGGATGGCTTCCAGAAGGCGCATCTGCCGATCATCGTGGAGTTCGGGGCGGGCTCGTTCTTTGGTCCCACGCAGCCCCTGGGCCGGCCGCGGCCCTGGCTGGATGACCAGGGCGTGATGACGAACAAGCCCAAGTTCGATCTAGCCTGGCTGCCCGCCTACGATGGGCAGTTCAAGAAGCTGGTCAAGATGTTTCTGAAGCGCTACGGCTGGCCGCGCGGCCCGATCATCGCGGTCAAGTTCATGAATGAGCCCTGGGAGGGGGTGTCCATCTCGGGCTGGGGCGCCGACATGCTGCGCTACCGCGAGATCTTCACGGCCCTGTGCCAGGCCACGCAGGAAGCGCGGCGGGAATACGGGGTGGACGTGCTGACGGGGGGCTGCGATTCCTCGACCAATACCTGGGACAAGCTGTTCAGCGACGGCAGCGAGGCGTTTTTGCCGGACCTGGACTTCTGCTCGATCCATTACCAGGGCATGATGGCGCCCAGCACGATCAAGGCCTGGGTGGATCGCAAGGGGCCGCGCGGGCGGGTGCGCATCTGGGACACGGAAAGCTGGGTGGCCAACACCGATGACCGCGTGGCCGCGGTGATGGCGACCAACCTGTCGGCCGGGTACGACCGGGCGGTGGGTGTTTTCGGGGGCAACATCAGTCAGACCTCGGATGCTCTGGTGCGCGACGCTCAGGGCCGGCCGCGGCGCGTGCCCGTGACCCAGACCTGGTCGGTGGCGGCCTCCATCGGGGCGGCCGAGCACTTCATCGGGCAGCGCCACTTCAAGGAACTGCTGTTCAAGAACGGCCTGCCCTGGGTGATGGTGTTCGATGGCCAGCCTGATGCGGCGGGCCGGCCCGATCCGGAAGATGGCACGGTGGTCGTGGTGGGGGACATCGGCGAGGAATTCGGGCATGACAACGTGATGTTCCGCAACGCCCGCGGGTTCCGGGAAATCGCCCAGCGGGGGCAACTGAAGGAACTCCAGGCCCAACTGGCCGCCCTGCCCGCCCACGCGCCCATGGCCACGCGGACCGGCCTGGAGCAGGCGATCCGCAGGGATGAAAACCTGTCCGGCGCCACCATGACCCTGCAGGCCGACGGCACGCGCTTCAGCCTGTACGACTTCTACGGCAATGCCGTGGCCCCCGAAAACGGCCAGATCGTGGTGCCCCTGGACGGGCGCGGATTCTTCCTGCGCGGGGATGGGCAGCCTGGCTCCTTCGCCGCGCTGTTGCAGGCCATCCGCACCTCCCGCGTCAACGGGATCGAGCCCCTGGCCAAGCAGGTGCGGGACATGCTTTCCCCCGTCGATCAGCCGGATTCCTACTTCCGCCTGGATCTGACCAACGTGCTCAACCGCCCCGTCCGCGGCACGCTGACGGTGGAAGTGGCGGGGCTGAAGGTGGACCCGGCGGTGCAGACCGTGGCCTTCGGGCCCGATGAAACCAAGGTGATCCGCATCGGGGTTTCTGGCCCGGCCCGGCCGGACAACACCTACGCCATGAAGATGCTCTTCGACGCGGGGCCCGATGGCCGCTCGGCGCACACCGAGGATCTGCACGTCAATCAGATCGCGCGGCGCACCATCAAGGTGGATGGCGACCTGTCCGACTGGAAGGGGGTGCTGCCGCAGACCATCCGCACCACGGTGGATTCGGGGCCCACGCTGGCCCAGCAGGCGTGGCTGCCGTTCGAGAAGTTCCCCCGGGGCGCCGCCCAGGGCTTCGCCACGGGCTATCTGGCTTACGACAATGCGAACTTTTATTTTGCCGTGAAGGTGGCCGATGCCACGCCCGACGGCGGCACGCTGCGCTTCGCCACCCGGGATGACGATCAGTATTTCTATCCCGAAACGTGCCAGGGGCCCCAGCTCCCTGCCAAGCCGGGGCAGCCCGTGAAAATGGAAACGCTGACCTGGCCCCAGGGCGTGCGCCGCTATTCCTATCGCAAGGCCCCGGTCCTGCCCTGCGGCAGCGCGCCCAGGTTCGACAACGTCCAGATCGCCTTCAACGTGCTGGACCCGTCCCAAAAGGCCCTGTATCCCTGCCCGCCGGGCACCATGCCCGGCTATATCGGCTACCAGGACACCGACTACGAATACGCCCTGAACAAGGTGGCCGACCAGTACGGGGGCGGCACGGAAATCTGGCGCCTGGCGGTGCCGGGCATGCCGCACAAGCAGTTTTATCCGCGCGAGCCCAAGTCGCCCTACGACGGGCCGGTGCAGAATGGCCAGTTAGTCGTGGTGCAGGGCAAAACTATGCGGATCGAGGAATGCGCCATTCCCTGGACCGAATTGCCCGAGGTCAAGAAGCGGCTGGATGCCGGCCAGACCATCAAGTTCACCTTCCGCGTCAATGATGACCATGGCAACGGCTGCATGGAACTGTCCCGGGATCGCAGCGTGGCCAAGCATAACCAACTGACCTTCCATCCTGACTGGGTGGAGCACTGGTCCAATGAGCTCGAGTTCAGCTTTCAAAAATAGGCTTGCTGATGAAATCACCCATCGTTGCATCGTTGCTCGTGGCGGGGCTGGCCCTGCTTACCGGCCGGGCCCGGGCCCAGGCCCCCCCAGGCC
>JAJXSS010000071.1 GCA_021784455.1 Planctomycetota bacterium | reverse complement strand
AACACGTGGAGGAATCGGCCTACAAAGTAGGCCAGTCGGTGGAAACGGGCGGCCCGGAGAAGGTGGGGGTGTTCAAGGTCGAGGCGAAGAACGAGAACGTGAACTTGAAGCTGCTCAAGATCGACGAGTCGGTGGGCCAGAAGCAGGTGGCCAAGCTCAAATCCATCAAGGCCGGGCGCAACCCGCAGAAGGTGGAAGCGTGCCTCAAAGCGGTGGAAACCGCCGCCCGCGGAACGGACAATCTGATGCCGCCGATCCTGGAGGCGGTCAAAGCCTACTGCTCGATCGGAGAGATCTGCAATACGCTCAGAAAGGTGTTTGGTGAATACCAGGAAACGTTCAATTAAAAAGCTGGATTGTGTCTCGTGTGGAATGCAGGAAGTTCCCGCGAGACATGAGCCCTGAGACCCGAGGCTGAATTATGATCAACGCTCAATACATCAACCACATCGGCGTGGCCGTGAAATCCATTGAGGCTGCCCGCGCGTTCTATGAAAGGACGCTGGGGCTGAAGTTTGAAGGTATCGAAGAAGTACCGGAGCAGAAGGTGAAGGTGGCGTTCTTTTCCTGCGGGCAAACGCGGATTGAGCTCTTGGAGCCGACAACGCCGGATTCGACGGTGGCCCAGTTCATCGAGAAGCGCGGCGAGGGCATCCACCACCTGGCTTACACGGTGGACAACCTCCAGGAGCGCATCGACCAGCTCAAGGCCCAGGGCATCCGCATGATCGATGAGAAACCGCGGAAAGGCGCCCACCACAACGACATTGCGTTTATCCACCCCAAGAGCTCGGCCGGTATCCTGACCGAGATCTGCGAACCGAAGAAGAATCTATGATCTCTGATTTCTGATCTCTGATCTTTGGCGCCCGTTACCGCGATCAGGCCGCAGCCTGCGGCAGGAACAGCACGGACCCCAGACCAGAAATCCTGAATCATCGATCAGCGATTGGAGTACCCCATGGCTGACACCCCCGCCCCCGGAACCATTGCCCCCGGAAACGCCGCTCCCGCGCCGGCCGGTCCGCCCACGATTGCAGATCGAATCGCCGAACTGCAAAAGCGGAAGGCGGCCGTCCAGAGCATGGGCGGCAAGGAACGCGTCGAAAAGCAGCACCAGCAGCACAAGCTCTCCGCCCGCGAGCGCATCGAGGGCCTGCTGGACAGCGGCACCTTCCAGGAAATGTTCGCCTTCGCCCAGCACCGCAGCACCAACTTCGACATGGCGGGTAAGGACCTGCCGGCCGACGGAGTGGTGACGGGTGCCGGACGGGTGGATGGGCGGTTCGTGCACGTGGCCGCTCAGGACTTCACCACCCAGGGCGGCACGGTGGGTGAAGTGCACGCCGACAAGATCGTCGAGATGGGCAAGATGGCCCTCAAGTGCGGCACCCCCCTGGTCATCATCAACGATTCCGGCGGGGCGCGCATCCAGGAGGGCATCGACGCCCTGGGCGGCTACGGCCGGATTTTCTATCACAACACGCTCTTGTCGGGGGTGGTGCCCCAGATCAGCCTGATCTGCGGGCCCTGCGCCGGCGGGGCGGCCTACAGCCCCGCACTCATGGACTTCATCATCCAGACCCGCGGGGCTCAGATGTTCATCACCGGCCCGCAGGTCATCAAGCAGGTGACGGGGGAAGAAGTCTCGGCCGAGGCCCTGGGCGGACCGGATGCCCAGATGAGCTACTCGGGGGTGGTGCACTTCGTGGCTGAAGACGACCACGATGCCCTGCGCCTGTGCCGCAAGCTGCTCTCGTATCTGCCGGCCAACAACCTGGAAGACCCCCCGCGCCTGCCCTACCAGCAGGACACCCTTCCCGATGAAGGCTTCAACACCGTCATCCCCGACAACCCCAAGGCCAGTTACGACATCCACGATGTCATCGCCCGGCTGGTGGATGAGGGGGACTTCCTGGAAGTGCAGCCCACGTTCGCCGAGAACATCGTGGTAGGCTTTGCCCGCATCCGCGGCATCTCGGTGGGCCTCATCGCCAACCAGCCCCTGCACAAGGCCGGTGTGCTGGACATCGATTCATCGGACAAGGCCGCACGCTTCATCCGCTTCTGCAACGCCTTCAACATCGCCTTGGTCAACCTGGTGGATGTCCCGGGCTTCATGCCCGGGGTGGAGCAGGAATACGGCGGCATCATCCGCCACGGAGCCAAGCTGCTGTTCGTGTATTCGGCCGCCACGGTGCCCAAGGTGACGGTGATCCTGCGCAAGGCGTATGGTGGGGCATACCTGGCCATGTGCTGCAAGGACCTGGGGGCCGACCGCGTGGCCGCCTGGCCCACGGCCGAGGTGGCGGTGATGGGGCCCGAAGGTGCCGCCCCGATCATCTTCCACAAGGAGATCGAGGCAGCCGGCAAGGGCATCGCCGACAAGGCCCAGGCCGCCCAGGCCATGGCCGCCAAGCGGCAGGAGATGATCCAGGTGTACCGCGATAAGTTCCTGACGCCCTACCTGGCGGGGTCCCGGCGCTTCGTGGACGATATCATCGAGCCGGCCCAGACCCGCGTTTATGTGGCCAGCGCCCTGGAAACGCTGCTCACCAAGCGCGAGCTGCGCCCGGCCAAGAAGCACGGCTTGATTCCGCTGTAAGCCATACCGTCACGCGTCTTCGACGCGATCAAAGACTGGCCGCCGGTGACTCGCGACGGGTGACGGGCAATCAGAGACTGGCCGGGGTAATCGGCCGGGGCAGACTACGGAGACGCCATCATGGCCCAAGTGACGGTCGATCAGGATGAACTGCGGAAGATGGTGCGCGAGGAGGTGGCGCTGGCCTTGAAGGATCTGATGGGCCCGTTGCGGCAGGGGCCGGCGGCGGCGGCCGGGGCGGCACCGGCCGGAACGCAGAGGATCGAGCCGCGGGTCGTAGCGGTGCTGGCGGCGGCGGCCATGGCGGCCCTCCGCCACCCGGTGCGTTTGAAGCGCATCACCTTCCTGAACCAGAACACCATCTCCGGATGGGCGGAGATGGGCCGGATGGCTATCCAGACCTCACACAATATTCACCGGGCGTACTAAGAGTGTCCGAAGGAACCCCGAAGTCACGAAGACACGAAAAGGGTCGCAAAAATAGGTTGGTTGGCGGCATCGGTTTCCCCCGCGTCTTCGTGTCTTCGCGGTTAATCTCTTTTTCTGAAGGACTGTTGTATGAAACTGCGTATCACGGTCGAAGGCGTGGCTTACGAAGTGGAAGTGGAGGTTCTGGAGGATGGAGGCACGATCACCGCGCCTCCGCCGATCGCCATGCACCACGCCCCGGCGGCCGCCAAATCCACGGCCCGCTCGGCCAAGACCGCGGCGCCCCCAGCCGTGCGTTCGGCCGGAGCCCCGGGGGAGAAGAACTGCAAGGCCCCGATCGCCGGCACCATTGTGCAGCTCAAGGTCAAGCCCGGTGATGCCGTGGCCATCAACCAGGTTCTGGTGGTCATGGAAGCGATGAAGATGGAAACCAACATCGCCTGTCCCGTGGCCGGCAAAGTTAAGAACGTGGTGGTCAAGACCGGCCAGGCGGTCAAGGCGGGGGAAGTGCTCGTCGAGTTCGAATAGAGCTCAAGGGACAAGCTTCACAGTGCAACGGGGAACTGCTGCAGTGGGACGGCTCGGAGTACGACGGCATCAAGGGCCGTGGCCGTTGCACCGGCCCAAGTGCCCGCCGGCCCGGGGGGCCAGCGGTGACCGTCCTGGGCAGTCGCACGGCCCCATCTAATGGGCCGCCACAGCCGGGCCGGTATGGCGGGGGCGGTGGAACAGCAGCACCAGAGGGATGCAGACCAGGCAGGTGCCGGCCAGGAAACGGAAGGCGTCGAGGTAGGCCATGGCCGCCGCCTGATGCTGCACCATCCCCTGCACCAGGCCATAGGCCCGGATCTTGGCCAGACCCGGATCACCCACCTGAGCCAGGGCCGCCTGCATCGCCCCCAGTTGCTGACGCGTGGTCTGGCTGTAGGCGCTGATGTGGGCGGCCAGGTAGGCCTGGTGCCGCTGGGCTCCCCGGGCCAGCATGGTCGTGACCAGCGAGATGCCGATCCCGCCGCCAATGTTGCGCATGAGATTGAACAGCCCCGAGCCCGAGCCCATATCGGCCTGGGGCAGGTCGGCCATGGTCACGGTGGCCAGGGGCACGAACACAAAGCCCATGGCCACGCCCATGACGATGTTGGGCCAGGCCACGTTCATCAGGGTGATGTTCAGATTGATGCCGGCGAACTGCCAGGCGGCGTAGGTCAGCACGATGAATCCAAAGGCGATCAGGAACCGCCCGTCCACGCGGGCAATGAGCCGGCCGACGACGACCATGGCCAGAATGGCCCCGATGCCGCGGGGCGACAGCGCCAGCCCGCTGTCCAGGGCCGGATAGCCCATCAATTCCTGCAGAAACAGCGGCAGAATCGCGATGGTGCCGTACAACACCACGCCGACCAGCGCAATCAGCAGCGTGCCGACGGCGAAGTTGCGCTCCTTGAGCACGCGCAGGTTGACCACCGGGTTATCGATGACCAGCTCGCGGACGATGAAGGCGACCATGGCGACCCCGGAGATGACCGCGAACCAGCGCACCCAGGGGGCGGCGAACCAGTCCACCTCCTGGCCGCGGTCCAGGATGATCTGCAAGGTGGCCAGCCACACGGCCAGGAGACCGAACCCCATGAAGTCGATCCGGCCCTTGGCGGCTGAGACCATGCGGCGGATGTAGGGCGGGTCCTCCACGAAGGCCAGCACCATCATCACGGCCGCGATGCCGATGGGCAGGTTGATGTAGAACACCCAGCGCCACGAATAATTGTCGGTGATCCACCCGCCCATGGTGGGGCCGATGATGGGCGCCACCACCACGCCCATGCCAAAGGCGGCCATGGCCACCCCGCGCCGCCGGGGCGGGAAACTCTCCAGCAGGATGGCCTGCGATAGCGGCTGCAGTGCCCCGCCCCCCGCCCCCTGGATCACCCGCGCCAGGACCAGCATGCCCAGCGTGGTGGCCAGGCCGCAGGCGGCCGAGGCCAGCGTGAATAGGACGATGCAGGCCAAGAGGAAGCGTTTGCGGCCAAAGACGGCGCTGAACCACGCCGTCATGGGCAGGATGATGGCGTTGGCGACCAGGTAGCTGGTCAGCACCCAGGTGGCCTCATCCGTGGTCGCCGACATGCTGCCAGCAATGTGCGGCAGGGCGACGTTGGCCACCGAGGTGTCCAGCACCTCCAGGAAGGTGGCCGACATCACCGCCAGGGCAATCAGCCAGGGGTTGAAGCGGGGCGCCCATTCCAGGGCCGGTGCAGGTTGAGTTGCCGCGGCTTGACTCATGCGTTTTTCTTCTTACGCGGGCGAAGTCTCGATTTTCGTTTGCCCCCGCAATTCCGGCCGCGGGCGCCGGGGGGTGTCCGGCCAGTCAAAATCCGAAAATCGAAATTCATCCCGTCATCTTGTCCCCACGCCCGGCAGTTTCCTGCGCCCCGGCAGCAGCAGGACCAGCGGCAGTACCAGCAGAGACAACAGCCCCAAGGCGCGGGACACATCGTTGTAGGCATGCATGGCGGCCTGGCGGTTCAGCAGCCGGTTGGCCAGGGCCAGGACCATCTGCGGCCGCAGCGGCCCGGGCACCCCGGCCTGGACCAGAAGCTGCTGCGACCGCCCGGCGAACGCGGCGTAGCGGGTCCCAAAGTTGCTAATGTGCCCCACCATGTCCACGCGATGCTCCTGCATCCCCCGGGCCACCAGGGTGGCGACCACCGCATAACCGATGTTGCTGCCCACGCGGCGGAGCAGGTTGTAGACGCTTGAAGCCTCGGTCATATCCGCCCGGGGCATGGTGGATAAAGCCACCGTACTGAGGGTCACGAACATGAAAGGCATGCCCGCCCCCATGATCAGCAGCGCCGGCACCAGTTGGGCGAAGCCCGCCCCCAGCGCCAGCCGCGCCAGCAGGTAATACGACCACAGGATCAAGGCCGTCCCCACGGCCACCAGCACGCGGCTGTCCCAGCGCCGGTACAACCAGCCGACCAGGGGCATGACCATCAGCAGCGTCAGGGCCCGCGGGGCCAGCACCAGACCGGCCTGCAAAGCCGGGAACCCCAGCAGATTCTGCGTGAACTGCGGCAGTACGAATCCCGAGCCGGCCAGGGCCACCCCGAACACCAGGGCCATCGCCGATCCCACGGTCAGCGACCGGTCCTTCAACAGCCGCAGGTTGACCACCGGTTCCTCCACCACCAGTTCCCAGGCGATCAGCCCCAGGCCCGCCAGCACACACAGCGCCGTCATGCCCAGAATCAGGCGGGAGTCGAACCAGTTGTCTTCTTGCCCGCGTTCCAGCACCACCTGCAGCGTGGTCAAGGTCACCGCCAAAAGGCCAATGCCCACCCAGTCCACCTTCCTGATTCCGCGGCGCAGGTAGGGCGGGTCGTGCACGTACGCCCCCACCAGCAACATGCCCACGATGCACACCGGCACGTTGATGTAGAAGATCCAGGGCCAGCCGTAGCTGTCGGTGAGCCAGCCGCCCACGATCGGCCCGATGGCCGGGGCCAGCACCACGCCCATGCTGTACACAGCCATGGCCATGCCCTGTTCTTCGTGCGGGAAGGTTTCGCGCAAAATGGCCTGGGAAAGCGGGATCAGGGAGCCCCCGCCCAGACCCTGGATGATCCGAAACGTCAGCATCGCCCCGAAGGTGTGGGCCGTGCCGCACAGCATCGAGCCCCCCGTGAACACCGCGAAAGACGCCAGGTATAGCCGCTTGCGGCCGATCAAGGTGCTCCACCAGCCCGCCATCGTCACCATCACGATCTCGGCGATGCTGTAGGCCGTGGCCACCCAGGTGATGGAGGACTGGTCCTGCCCGAAACTGCCCATCATGTGCGGCAGGGCCACGTTCACCACGCTCATGTCCATGACCGCCATGAAGGCCCCGAATACGACGGTGCCGGCAACCATCCACCGTCCCGCCACCGAAGGGGGGGCGGTCGGCATCGGTTCTGCGCTGATGGCTGGTGTCTCTTGGCGCATGCTTGGGGCTATCCATGACCGGGCGGGTGAATGTTCGATTCTTGATTTGTGATCGCCCCCGGGATTCCGGCAGCGGGCACCGGGGGAGTTCTTCCAATCGAAAATCGAAATTCAAAAGCCAAAAATCAAGAACCTCTCACCTTTGGCTCAAAGCTTCCGGCGCCGCCCCGCGCGGCCCCTGGGCCATCGGCGCCGTGTCCCGGGTGATGTTCACCACGGGCACGACGGACATGCCCGGGGCCAGCAAGAGCTGGCCGCCGTTGATGTGCTCATCGGCATCGAACACGATCTTCACCGGCACCCGCTGCACCACCTTGATGTAGTTGCCCGTGGCGTTTTCCGGCGGCAGCAGGCTGAAGCGGGCCCCTGTGCCGGCCTGGATGCTCTGCACGTGCCCGCGGAAGGTGTGGCCGGGAAAGGCATCCACTTCCACCGTCACCGGCTGGCCGGGACGCATGTAGGTGAGCTGGGTTTCCTTGAAGTTCGCTACCACCCAGACATCCGGCCGGACGATGGCCAGAAGCCTCTCCCCGCCGGTGGCATAGGCGCCCTTCTCGGCCGACTTGCGCGTCACCCAGCCGGCACACGGGGCGACGATTTTCGTGTAAGAAAGGTTGAGTTCGGCCCGGGTCAGGGCGGCCTGGGCCTCCTGGATGTCGGCATCGCTGACCGAGACCTGGGCCTTGCTGCGGGCCACCTCGGTGTCGGCCGGCTCGGCCGCCGTCACCGCGGCCTGGGCCTGCTGCACCTGGGCCTGGCTCTGGGCCACGGCCGCCTGGGCCGCGCTCAACCCGGCCTGGGCCTGGGTCACCCGGGCTTGGGCGGCTGCCGCAGTCTTAACCGCCGCCTGCCAGTCGGCCTGGGCCGCGGTCATGGCCGCCTGGGCATGATCCAGATCCTGCTGGCTGATGGCCTGTTGTTTGAATACCTGCTGGGCCCGCTGCAGATCCAACTGGTCGCGGTCGGCCGTGGCTTTCTTGGCCTCGACCAGGGCCTGGGCCTGGGCCGCATCCGCCCGGGCGACGATGATCATGACTTGGGCCTGGACCAGCCCGGATCGGGCGGCTTGGACCTGGGCCTGGGCCGCGGCCAGGGCCGCCTTGGCCTGATCCAGTCCGGCGAAGCTGGTCACGTGCGTCAGTTCGCTGGACAAGGCCGCCGCCTTCTGCCGGGCCTGGGCCGCGGCCAGGGCCGCCTTGGCGGCTTGGACATCCGCTTCGTAATCGTGCGGATCCAGTTCCACCAGCACGGTCCCGGCCTCCACCCACTGGTTGTCGAGCACGTTCACCTTGGCGATGTAGCCCTTGACCTTCGAGGACATGGGCACAATGTTGCCATCAATGAAGGCGTCGTCGGTGGATTCGTGATACATCGAATAGTACAGCCACCAGCCGCCGACCACGGCCGCAATCACCACCAGAATGCTGCCGATCACCAGCACGCGCCGGTTGCGCCAGCGAGCTTTTTTCGGGGCTGCGGCGGCCGGAGCTGCCGGTGGGGCGCCAGCGGCGGGGTTGGAGGGGGCAGGAGAGTTGCTGTTGCCGTTCATGATCCATGCTCCGAATCAGGGAGGGCTGCGGTGCGGGCTGGCTGGGTGGTGGGGGCGGCAGACCAGGCGCCCTGAGCCAGTTGGCCGGTCAGGCGCAGCAGCATCAGGTAGTCCACTTTGCTGCCGATCTGACCCGTCGTCAGTTGCAGCTCGGCCGCCAACAGGCGGTCCTGGGCGGTCAGACGTTCGAGGTTGGTGGCCGTGCCGGCGGCAAAACCCGCTTCGGCATCGCGGACGGCCTGCTGGGCGGCCGCCACCTGCACGCGCAGCTCGGCCACCTGGGCCAGGTTGCTGTCCAGGTCCGCCAGGGCCACCTCAATGTCCTTGTGTACCCGGCGCTGAAGGCGCTGCTGGGCCAGGCGGGCCTGGCGCAGTTGGGAATAGGCATCGCGCACATCCGCATACACCAGCCCGGCGCTGAACAGGGGGATGTAGGCCTGCACCATACTTGTCCAGCCCACATCATCCGGGAACGACTGGCGCTGCAGGTACCCCGTCAGGTTAAGGGTCACGCTGGGGAAGTATTCGCCCCAGGCGGCCTGCAACTGCTTGGCCGCCGCCTGGGTGCCAACCTGGGCGGCCTGCAGATCCGGGCGGTGGTCCAGGGCGCGGCGGAGCCACGCAGCCGCATCATGCTGGGGGGCGGGCTCGGCCAGATCATCCTGCAGGGGCCCGTCCACCGCGGGCACCCCCACGAGGAAGGCCAGCATCTGCCGGCCGGTACGCACATCGTTCTGGGCCTTGAGCAGTTGCACGCGGGTGTCCGAGGCCTGGGCCTGGCTTTGGGCCAGATCCAGCCGCCGAACCATGCCGGCGGAGACCTTGGCCTGGATATCCCTGACCCGCTGCTGCTGCACCGCCAGGGAGTGGTTGAGCACTTGCACCCGCTTCTGGGCTTCCACCACGCCGTACCAGGTCTGGGCCACATCCAACAGCACCGACTGCTTGAGATCCAGGAGCAGGTCGCGCTGCTGCCGGGCGGTCAGTTTCGAGGCCTGAATCTGGCTCCAGTCGCGCACGGGGCTGACCCGCAACGTGCCCGAAACAGGAATGTCCACCGCGCTCTTGGGCACGAACTCGGCGATCAGGGGGTTGCCCGTGGCGTAGGCCGTCTCCTTCTGCCGCACCCAGGTGGGCACGATGCCGATGGTGGGCAGAAACGCCGCGGCCGCACGATCCTTGTTGATCAGGGCTTGAAGGTAAGCCTCCCCCGCGATGGACAGTCTCTCATCGTGGGCGATGGCCAAGTTCATGGCCCGCGTCAGGGACAGGGGCTGAGCGCTGGTGTAGGGCTGCGTGGCGGGGGGCGTTTGGCCTTCCAGGACGCGGCGATAGGTGGCGGTTTCCTTGGCCTGGTCCACGCAACCGGCCAGAACCAGACCCCACCCGGTCACCAGCAGCAGCAGGGCACGCGTTCTCATGCTTGGCTCCTTGGGCTCAGGCCCGCCTCGACAAACCGCATCATGTGCCGGGCCACCTGCTCACGGCTCTGGGTCCTGGGGCCGTACAGCATCATCGAGCGCACCATGCCCATGAGGTAGGTCGCGGTCAGCGCGGGGCAGTCATCCTGCATCACGCCTTCGCGGGCCCCCTGAGTGATCGTTTCCTGGATCAATTGGGCCAGTTCCTGGCGCTTGCGCTCCCACACCGGGCGGCCCCCCGCCGGCACACCCACGGTGCGCATCAGCTCGAACAAGTGCGGGTTTTCAAAGGCGTAGTCCACCAGCGAACGCACGATCAGGCGCAGTTTGTCCCGGCCGGAGGCCTCCCGCGGTACCTCGCTCTGAAGGCGTTCCACCAGCCCCGCGAACGCCTCATCCAGGAGAGAGACGAAGAGGTCCTGTTTGCTCTGGCAGTAAAGGTAGAGGGTGCCCTTGCCCACCCCGGCTTCGGCCGCGATGTCCTCCAGGCGTACCTCGTGGAAGCGCTTCTGGGCGAACAGCCGGGCCGCGGCCTCGCAAATCCGCTTGTGTTTCTGCTCGTCGCGTACCCGCATGGATCTCTCCGGCCCAAGGCCCGCCGTGCCCGGCTTCGGTCTAAGCCACCCCCGGGGGCGTGCGAACCGCCCGACGCCGCCAGCCTTAAACCGACTGACCAGTCAGTATTGGATCCGGGATTATACTCACCTGCCCGCCGAAGGAAAGTTCAGGTGGGACTCAAACGCTCCTTCAGGAGGGGCCGGCAACGGTTTTCCCCAAACAAACAGGAACTACTCGTGCGTAATGGAAATCCGCTGTAAGTTTATAAATTATTGTATAAAAATGATTTATTCATTATCAAGACTGGCCAGCAGCTTCTTCGCTTTCGCCGCCTCCGGGGACTGGGGGTATTCCTTGACTACCCGCTCCAGATAGCGGCGAGCGGCCTGGGTATTGCCCGTACTGATCAGATTCTGGGCCATGACCAGCAGATCTTCGCTTTCTTGGACCGGTTTTTCGGCCGCGGGTCGGGTGGCCGGCCGAGTGGTGGCCACGGCGGGGGCCGGCGTCGGTTCGGCCGGGCGCACCGGCGGCTTGAGTTGTTCCGCCGTCAGATGCAGCAGCCGGGCGGCCTGGGGATGGCTTGCCAATGCCTTGACAATCGCCTCCCTATGGTCGTGCTGGGCCCGCAGACGTTCGGCCAGATCGTGCAGCGAGCGGGCCACCTCGGCGTTGCCCGCCACCGGGGCCGAAATACGCGTCACGGACGCGAGCGCCGGCTCGTATTCGCCGGCTTGGGCCAGTTTGGCCGCTTCCTGAACCACCATCATCCCCTGCAGAGGGTTCAGGGCCTCGGTGGGGTATTTCTTGACCGCCTCGGCCAGGGGCTGATCCAGCCCGGCCGGATGCCCGTGCCAGAGCACCGTCCCATCGGGGGCGAGGAGGAAAGTATGCGGGATGGAGCGTACGCCCCAGGCCTGGGCGATGGGGTCGTGCCAGCCCTTGCCGCTGCACACCTGGGGCCAGACCAGCCCCTTGGCCCGGGCCACCTGCCGCATTTGGCCGAGGCTGCTGTCCAGGCTGACGCCGATCAGGGTGACCCCCTTGGCGGCGTATTCCTTGTTCAAAGCCACCAGGTGCGGCGCCTCGGCCATGCAGGGAGTGCACCACGTGGCCCAGAAATCGATGACCACAATGTTTCCCTTCAGGGCCTGGGGCGTGATCGGGTAGCCCTCCACGCTGCGCCAGGCGAAATTGGGCTTGGTCCCCACGTTGACCTGGGCCTGGGCCACGGCCGCCAGAATCGCCACCGTCAACACCACCAGCCCGCCAAATCCTGTCCTGGTTCGCATGATGGATTCCTTTCGCAAAGGGATCGAAAGAAGGGCCCGGCTTTGCACAATCGGCGATCCGTTCCTTCCTCCTGCCCGAACTGGCCGAAACCCCTGCACTCCGGGCCATTGTACCTTCCGATGGGCCGCTCCCCAGGGGGCGGAATCGCTGTCCGCCATCCTCAGCCGGGCTGCGTTCTGATGTGCCCACATCCCTTTTTCATCATTGCATTTACTCACCAGCCCCGATACGATTTGCCTGCTATGATCGCCGTCGCTTCCAGCTTGGATGCCGATGTGCTGGTGCTGAACAAGCTCTGGATGGCGATCCGTGTCATCGATGCCCGCCGCGCCTTTTCGATGGTCTTCCGCGAACTGGCCGAGATCATCCACGTCGAGGACGGCTCCTACACGGCCTACAACTTCATGTCCTGGACCGACCTGTCCGGGGCTCAGCTTTCCTTCCAGGCCCAGAAATACGAGTGGGTCAGCACCGTGCGCCTGCGCCTGGCCGTGCCCAAGGTCATCCGCCTTCTGGGCTACGACCGCCTGCCGCGCCAGGATGTCAAGCTCAACCGCCGCAACATCTTCGCCCGCGACTCGGCCACCTGCCAGTACTGCGGCAAGCACTTCCCCAGTTCCGAACTGTCGCTGGACCACATCCTGCCGCGCAGCCAGGGCGGGCAAAGCACCTGGGAAAACCTGGTGTGCTGTTGCGTGCGCTGCAACTCGAAGAAGGCCGGCCGCACCCCCGAGCAGGCCGCCATGCACCTGATCCGCAAGCCCTTCAAGCCCAAACGCAACCCGGTGATCAACCTGCGTCTGGGCAGCGCCAAGTACGCCTCCTGGCAGCAGTTCCTCGACCACGCCTACTGGTCCGTCGAGCTCAAGTAGGGCCCGCCGGGCGGACCGCCTCCACTGGATTTGGCTCTCCCCGGCCAACATCTGGGTGTTCCTGGTGCCTTCCTGATCAACCGTTTTCCTTCTGCGCTGCCGCGAAGGCCTACCGCGCGATATGCGTCAGAACGAGCGCCTGTTCCCAACGGTCCGATTCCTCGTGCCACCCTCCCGCGCCATCCGGCACCAGCCGCGCGTAATAGATGTCCGCCGGCAGCAGTTCTGGCGTGAAACA
>JAJXSS010000070.1 GCA_021784455.1 Planctomycetota bacterium | reverse complement strand
TGCCCGGAAAGAGGATGGCATTCAGGGCCCCATATCGCCCCAGGATGGCCCGGAGACCAATGGCGCCGACGAATGGCGGCAGGATGAGGGGCACCAGCAGCAGACTGGCCAGGATGGCCTTGCCGCGAAACTCATAACGTGCCCCCAACACGGACAGGGGTAAGGCGATCAGCAAAGCCAGGCCGGTGGTAAACGTAGCGATGAGCAGGCTGTTGTACAGCCCCCCCATCCAGACCGGGTCGTGGAAGACGCTGACCACAAAGCGCAGGGTAAAGTGGCCACGGGTGTCAAGGAACCCGCCGGTCACGGTGGACACGATCGGCCAGAGGAGGAAGGCGGCCAATACAGCCAGCAGGAGGAAAAAGAGCGTGTAGTGGCGGACATCGCGGGCGCGCATAGTTGGTCTCGCGCCGACCAGTCTATCGCGCCCTGAAGGCGTGTGGCGACCGCCACCGGGCCCCAACCACGGCCGGGTGTGACCGGCGATTCACGCCGACGCGGAACGGCCAGACACCGTCCCAGCCGTCTCGCCCCGCTCGCCCCACGTTACTGCAGGGCATCCAGGGCCTTCTTGGCATCCTGGGCGATCGCACCCGTGCCCCGGGCGGCTTCGGCCAGGTTGTACCGGGCCCAGTCCTTGTAACCCAGGTCGCGGTAGACCAGACCGATGTGGTAATGCACATCGGGGACCGCCTTGAGGGCACCAATGGCCCGGCTCAGATATTTCAGGGCGGCCTTGTTGTCGCCCTGCAGATGGTCGATCCAGCCCATGGTGTCCATAAGCGGCGGTGCCTGGCCGGACAGGTCGAAGGCCTTGCGGGCCAGGGTGGCGGCCTCGGCGATGTGCTGGGGCTGATGCTCGGCCAGCAGGTACGCCAGGTCATTCAGGGCCGGGGCGTAGAACGGGTTCTGCGGTTCCGCGACGATCTTCCGCAGCCCGCTGATGGCCGCATCGTACTGGCCCGCCTTGTCGTACAACTGGGTAAGCATGTAGCGGACGTACTGGTTTTCCGGGTTCCGCTGGGCCAGCGTCTGGGCCAACTGCACCGCCGACACGTAGTCCTTGGCCGTGGCCCGATCGAGCACGGACAGATACAGCGCGATCGAGGAATCCGGCAGCGTGGTCTTGATCCGGTTGAGCACTGCGTCGGTGGGCTGCTCCATATCCAGCATGGCCTGCACGAGAATGGCGTAGGCCGGGGCCAAGCTGGGCATGCCGTTGATGGTGGCCTGGGCGTAGTCGGCGGCCATCTGGGAGAGATTGGCTTGCTCCGCCGCCAAGGCCACGGCCAACTGGCGGAAGGCCAGTTTCATGCCGGAGGACGTGACATCGGGGCGTTTCAGAATGTCGAGCAGGTCGGCGGCGAAGATCGTCCGCGCCGGTTGCAGGCGGTCCAGGGCCGCCCGGGCGGCGGCCGTATCGCCCTGGGCCAGGGCCACCACATAGGACTGCAGACCACCGTAGTGGGCGGGCACCGGCACAGGCTGCCCCAACGCCACCCCCAGCAGCGGTCCGTAGGGGCTTTCCTGCAGCTTGGGCCAGCCATTGAAGGCCTGGGTGGCGGCCTCGGGCAGGCGGTTGCGGATCAGGGTCAGCACTTCGGCGGCCTGGACCTGGACGGCATCGGGATACATGCGCTGCAACTGGTCCAGGCTGTCCTTGAGGGTGGCCAGATCGCCGTGCATGTCGGCCATGATGGTGCGGATATTGAGCCACTCGTGGCGAACTTGGGGCGGCAGATTCTGCACCGCCAGGCGCTGATCGCTCCAGCGGATCAGATCTTCAGCCTGCTTGCTGCGCAGGTTCAGACGCAGCAGTTCGGTCGAAGCCGCCGCCGCCGTCTGCGGGTCACTGATCAGCTTCTCCAGACGCTTGCGGGCATCGTCAAAGTGCCCGGTCGCTTCTTCCACCCGGGCCAGCAGGACCTGGGCGGGCGCGTACTGGATGGCGTAGCTGGGAACCTCGGCCAGCCGCTTGGCCGCCATGTCATCCTGCCCCAGAATGTGCAGGGCCTGGCCCATCGCCAGCATCACCCGCGGATCATTGATGCGCGACTCCTTCTCCAGCCGGCTGAACGTGGCGGTCGCCTGCTCGTTCAGGCCCAGAGCCACATACAACTGGCCCAGTGCCGCGAGCCCGCTGATCCGCGCCCCGGCACTCAGGGAGGCCATCTTCTCGAAGGTCTGCTGGGCCGCGGGGTAGTTGAAGTCGGCGACGTACGTCGCCGCCAGTTGCCGCCACATCGCTTCATCATCGGGCCACTTCTTGAGGCTCTGGCTCAAGAGGTCTTCCGCCTGCGTGGCTTTCCCCCCGGCCAATAGAAGTTCGCCCTTGAGACGCACCAGTTCGGGACGGTCGGGCTGCTGGGCAATCCATCCATCCGTCAGGCTCAGCGCCCGATCGGTGTTGCCCAGCGACGCAAACGCTCTGATCATGGCCATGCGCAGAGGCTGATCATCGGGGGTCAGCGTGCCCGCCAGCTTGTCCAGTTGGGCCATCGTGGTGGCCGCCGGCGCTCCGTTGTGAGCCGCGAGCATGATCTGACGGAACCGCGCCTCCGAAGCCATGAAGCCGGCCTTGATGAGCGGTTCATAGTCCGCCTGCGCCGACACGGGGTCCTTCTGCAGCATGTGCAACTGGCAAAGGCAGTCGGCAATAGTCAGGGCCCGGCGGTCCCGGGCCTGAATCAGCGGTCCGTAAATGGGTACCAGGGTCCGGATGGCATCGTCGTAACGCTTGACCGAAGCCAGCAGGGTGGCCCGGGCCAGGCGGGCCATGGGTTCGTTCAGGGACTGCAGATTGGCAACCTCCACCAGTCCCTTGTCCACCATCTTCTGCGAGATGTAGAAGCGGGCCAGGTTGGCATAGACCTGCCCGTTGTTGGGCTGCAGGTGCACCAGCGCCAGCATGTTGGTCTCGGCCCGAGGGAAGTCCTTCTTCTGGATGTAAACGGCGGCCAGAATCTGGCGGATCATGGGGTCGGCCACGCCGTTGGCCAGGGCCCGGTTGCAGATGTCGGCGGCCTCATCGTATTGCTTCTGGCGGTACTTGAGCTGAGCCAACAGGGCCGGATCCGTGCGTTCACTGACGGAATTGGGGTCGATCTGGGCCAATTCCTCTCCCGCCTTGTCCATCTGCCCCATAGTCTGATAGATGCGTGCGGCCAGGGCGTGAGCCTGGAAGTTACGCGGATCTTTTTCCAGCACGGCGTGCAACTGATCCAGAGCGTCATCAAACAAGGCCAGCCCGGCAAAGCCGCGAGCCAGGGTCAGGCGCACGTCCACGTTATCCGGATCGCGGACCACCATTTTCTGCATCAGGTCCACAACCTTGTCGTACGACTGCCGGTTGAGGTAAAGCTGCGCCAGCAGCAGGTCCACCGAACCGGCTTTGGGGAACTGCTTGCGCAGATCGCCGAGCATGGTCCGTACCTGTTCATCCTGCCCCTGCATGAGCATGGCCTGGGCCAGACGCAGGTGGTAATCGAGGTTGTCGGGCTGGCGATTGACGAGTTCCTGGGCCCAGCGCTGGGCCTGGTCGAAACGGTGCAGGTACAGGTAGCCGTCCACCAGAATCGTCAGGTGGTCATCCAGCAGGGGATTCAAACGCTCCACCTTGGACAGCAGGGCGGCCACGGCATCGCGCCGGCCGCGCACTTCTTCGTACTGCATCTTGAAGCGGATGGCCTTGGGATCGGCGGGGTTGCGATTGTAGAACGCATCCACATCGCTGCCGGTCTGATCGATCAGGCCGCGCTCGCTCTGGGCCCGCAGATAGAGCTGGTAGGTGGTAGCATCCGTCGGATTCAGATCCAGCGAGCGCCGCAAGGCTTCGCTGGCGGTAATAAGGTCCTTGCGCTGCAGTTGCACCGCCCCGTAAAGCATCTGCACCAGGGCCTCGGCCGGCGTCCCGCGGACCTCCGGAATCATCTCCTCCAGGAGCGTCTTGGCCGCATCCAGCTTGTTCTGCTTCAGCAGGCATTGAGCCTTGAGATAGCGCCCGGCAATACTGCGCGGGTCATCCTTCAGTGCGGCATTGAGGTATTCCAGGGCTTTGGCTGTCTCGTCGGCCTTGATCTCCAGACGCGCCTGGGTGATGCGCCAGACCGAGTTGTTGCGGCGGCTGGGATCGACATTGGCCTGAAGCTGACGAGCCAGGTCCATCACATGCGCCGTGGTTTCGACATCCGGGGGCATCAACAGCAGGCTGACGACCATCTGGCTGACCAGGGCCGCCGGCAGAGCCTTCTGGCCCGCCATGGTCTGGCACAGCCCCTCAATGTCGTTCCACCGCTTGTCGGCCTGCAACAGCGAGAGATAGGTGGAGGCCGCCTCGAAGTGCCGCGGGTCGCCGGCGATCACCGTCTTGAGGCGTTCCCGGGCTTCGCGATCGCGCGATAGTATGTCGCGTTTCAGATCCTGCGCCACGTCACCGGCCACCTGCGGTTGCGGGTTGCCGTTGGCATCCACCGGGGGCAGGGTTTTCTGCTGGATCACCAGCAGCGCCTTAAGACGCTCAGCATCCATCAGCAGCAGCCGGGCGCGCAGATAATCCGCCTCCACACTGGCTTTGTCATGGGTCTGGATCCAGTCCGCCTGGGCCCGCCCGGTGGCCAGCGCGCTGTCAAACTCCTTTTGACGCTGGCTGTTGGTGCCGAAGTCGGATTCCTGGAGCAGATTGGCCATCCGGGCAAAAGCCCAGGTGGCCAATTGACGCCGCGCCTTGTCGTCGTCCGGGTGGTCTTTGAGCAGGGCGTCCAGCGTATTGCGCGAGGCGTCCAGGCGCAGCAGCCGCATCTCGGCCTGGCTTTTGATCAGCCGGGCATCCACGTTGCCGGGATCCTTGGCCAGCACGCCGTTGACCAGTTGCAGGGCCTGGTCCAGCTTGCTGTTGTTCAGGGCGATCTGGGCCCGCTGCACCCGGTGTTCGATGGATTCGCCGCAGCCGCCCAGGATGATGACGCTGACCAGAATGCCCGCGAGAATGACTTGACGCATAAAGCTCTCCTTCACACACGTGATCCAGGTACGTACCCGGATCCGGAGGTTACTTGGCCGCCGGTTTCCCCTCGCCCGCCCCGCCGGTGCCGCTGGTGGTCCGAACCTTGTGAATCAACAGGATAATCCATCGCGCGGGCACCGCATAGGAGATCGCGCTGGGTCTGTCCAAGAGGTGCTCGCGCGTCGCCGTGGCCAGCGTCTTGTTGATGATGCCCAGGACGTTACCGTTGCGGCCGTCAAACAGGGGACTGCCGCTGTTCCCCGGATAAACCACCATATCAAGCTGGTAGAGGTTATAGGGATTGCGGATGGCCTCGGCGAGCTGGGGCGTCAGAGGCACGCCGCGGGGAAGGGGCAGCACTGCGGGCACCACCGCCGATACCACGCCCTTGTGCACTGCCGGAACCAGCCCCAGGGCCGTGCCGATCGGATAGCCCATCACCCCGATGGTCCGTCCGGCTGGCGGTTCGGTAGCGCTCAGGGTCAGTGCCCGCCCGGGCGGACCCGCAAAATGCAGCAGCGCCACATCGTGGAATCCGTCCTCCGCGATCACCGTGGCCTTGCGCCCCTCCACCGGCCGGCTGTCGGGGCCGGCCGCTTGTTGCTGCCGATCGGGAAAAAAGATACGCAGATCGTCGAGCCGGTGGATCTGGCGTACGGCCTCAACCACGTGGGCGTTGGTGACCACCGTCCGCCCATCGTCCACGACAAAGCCGGTCCCGGCATAACGAACCGAGGGATAATCATGGGCATCGTAGCAACCCACTGCCACCACCGAATCTCGCAGGCGGGCCACCACGCGTACGAAGGGATCTGCATCTTTCTCGGCCGCCACATCCGCCGCCCGGACGGGCGCAGCCAGTACGGTCGGCAGCGCCAACAGGACCAGACCCAGCCCGCCCAGCAGCCATTTTGAGACGGTGCAGAAGCGCATCATCGCGGGTCAGCCTCCATGGTCGTAAGGTCGCGGCGGGCCGCAGCCGCCGCGCCCGGGCCGCATTTCAGCAGTTGCTTGTATAGGGCGGCCGCTTCCGAGCGGTTGCCCTGCCAGCGGGCCAACTGGGCCTGGGTCATCAGCAGACGCGGAGCATCCGGATCCAGCGCTGCGACCCGATTCAGCAAGTCCCGCGCTTCTACAAAACTCCCCTGCCGGGCCAACCAGCGGGCTTTGTAAAGCAGCAGAATGGGTTCCCGGGGTCGAAACTGCAGGACCTGATCCAGCACCGGCCCCAGACGCTGCGGCGACAGCAGCACGACGGCCCGGGCCAGGTACTGGTCCAGCCAGCGGGCCGGTGTACGCGGGTCGGCCAGAAGTCCGGTGATGCTGGCCCCGGCTGCCGCCCGCCGGCCGGCGGCCAGGCGTACATCCACTGCGGCCGCCTGCAAGGCCCACGCACGCCAGGGGGCCGAGACCGCCCCGCTTTCATACGCGCCGGCCGCAACTTCCGCCGTTCCCGCCAGAAGGTGCATCCGCGACTCAATCTCGTCGGCGGCAAAACGCAGTTCCGAAGCTCCCGGCTCGTCTTTGAGCAGCTTGTCCAGTTCCTGCCGGGCATCCAGCAGGTCGCCGCAGCACACATGCAACCGGGCCGCGGCCAACAGGGCCAGTTGCGGATTCACGGGGCGGATCGCCTCCACACAGGCACTGGCCAGCCGGGGGGATCCCCGCGTCAGGGCCCGCAGCAGAGCCAGACGCACCAGGGACTGGCTCCAGGGATAGTTCTGGAGCTGCGTCTCGAGCTCGCCTGGCAGACTCTTGACCGGGGCCTGAGCCACCGCCAGCCAGGCTTGCAGGGGATTCGCGGTTTGGGCCGGGGCCGTGGGATGCTGTGCCTCGACCGCCGCCTGGGCCACGGGAATCCGTTGCTGCCAGGATCGCCGCGGACCATCCGCCCGGGCCGGTTCGCCCCGGTCCAGAACCAGAGGCCTGTGTCCGCTCAGAACTCCCAGAACCACCTCATCCTGCCGCAATGACCGATCGTCCGGCCAACGCTCCAGGGCGGCCTGCACCAGGGAGAATCCCATCTGCGCGGGCGACGCCAGGAAACGATTGGGGCCCAGCACATCCAGTTCGAGCCCCTGGGCGGAGGGCCGCGTAGCCGTACCCTTCGCCAGCGCCAGGGCCGGAATAACCGGATCGTCCGCCTCCTGCAGAGGGTCGGCATCCATCCGGTCGAGCATCAGGGCATCGACCAGGGCCGCGGTCGGGAACTGCCGGGCCAGCGGCGCCTGCGACCAGGCATGGGCCACCCAGGCCAGAGCATCATCGCCGGTGTCCTGCAGAATCTCTTTGGCCAGTCTGGCTCCCCGCGCCCGGTCATCCATGGCCAGGGCCGCGGCCAGTCGAACGTGCCGGACATCCAGCCCGGCACCGGCCGCGCCCGGGCCAGAAGCCTGGAGCAGGTCGGCCAGTTCCTTCATGGCCCCGCGCCGTACCAGCAGGTCCGCGTAATAGCGCAGGGCCTGCGGATCCTGGGGGCTGGTTCGATAAGCAGCCCGGATGTCGGCCTCCGCATTGGTAATGTCGGTCGTCGCGGCCAGGGTGCTGATCAGGGCCAGGCGGGCCGGCAGGCAGTCCGGACGCTGCTCCAGCACCCGGCGGAAGGCGTCTTTGGCAAACTGATCGCTGCCGATGGTCCGGTACACCAGCCCCAGGGCATAGCGCACTTCGGGGTTGTTCGCGTAAGTGAGGTAATCCGCCAGCATCCGGGCTGCCTGTTCGCCGTGCCCCATCTGGGTCTGGGCCAGCGCCAGTTGGCAGGTCGCGGTGGGCTGGGCGTCAAACTGCTGGAGAACATGGCGGGCGCAGGTCTGGGCCTGCATCCAGTTCTGGTCGCGCAGCGCCAGATCGCCCTGAGCTAGCCAGTAATTCACCGTGCGCCGGCCGGCCAGATCTGTGCGGGACAAGAGTGTGCGTGCCAGCGCAACATCCCGTGCCGTGACCGGCATGCCGATGGTCCAGTCCAGATTCAGCAGCATGCGTGCGATCTGCCCCGCCGTATGAGCCGGCAGCGCCTTGATCTGGGCCAGTTGCCCCGCGGTATCGCGCAGGCGCACGACATCGTGACGCCGCAACCACATCTGGCACAGAACCACCAGCGGCCGGGGATCCTGCCTGTTGGCGGTCGCGGCCTTGTTGCAGATATCCTCAATCCGGGCGTTGAGCTCGTTCAACTGGGCCTCAATGTTGCCCAGTTGCAGGCTGGCGCCCTGGGCCTGGCCGCTGGCCTGGCCGGCCGTGGCCCGGCTCAGATCAAAGTTCAGCCCGCGGCGTTGCAGTTCCAGCAGTTCCGCCCTTACTTCCAGAATGCTGGCTTGAATGTAGGGCACGTGCGCCGCAGCCGCGGCGTTGCCGGTAAATGCGCGGGCGATGCCATCGGCCTCATCCAGAAACGGGGCGGCGCGATCGGCCGCCAGATCCCCCGTCAGGGGGGATGCCTGGTGGACCTGGGCGCGGGCCTGGTCCAGGTAGCAGTCCGCAATCAGCAGCGTGGCCCGAATGCTCAGATCCGTATCGACATGCACCATGCGCTCCAGAACCTGGCGTGCGGTACCGTACCGCTCCAGGTCCATCAGGGCCTGGGCCTTGGCCATCAAATAGCGACCATTGACCGGGTTCAGGGCCAGAAGCTGGTCTGCTGCGGCCAGCCGGGTCTGCGGCAGGTCGGCGGTGAGCTCGCTGCGCCAGACCACAATCTGCCGCGCCAGCGTGTGCGCCCGCCACGCCCGGTACGCGGCCAGACCGGCCACCGTCACGGCCAGCAGCACTCCCACCAGGATGATTCGCCCACGTCGCGTCATGCTTGGCCTGTTCCGATCAAGGCAGATTGCGCATCACCATCGGCATCAACTCGCCCACGGCGGCGGTGACCTGCTGCCGGGCCTCTTCCACATCCTCTCCCACCACGGGGGACGAAAAGCGGATGAGCGCTCCGGCGGAGTTGCGGCCAATCAGGCCGTTGAAGAAGATCGCCGCCTGCTGGCCGAAGAAGCTGGTCGTGAAGCGATTGCCGCACTTGTACACGTACAAGTGATAGGTCAGGTCGCTGCCCCGCTGGGAGACCAGTTCACGCATGGTCAACTGCTGGCCGTCGGCCAGAGGAATTTCGCGCAGCGCCTTCGAGATGATCTCCTCGCCGGCCCCCTTGAGGCACACTTCAGGCGGGTGCGTCCCCTTGCGGTTGTGCTGGCTGAACACGATCAGCAGATCGACGATCGCCGCCGGCTGCCGGGCCGTGCGCGGGGCCTCATACTGGCGGCACAGATAGTCGCTGGTTTCCAGAATGGCCTGTGTCTGGGCATCCAGTTGCAGATCCGTGCTGGTAAAGGGCCGGCCGTCGATCTGGACCACGCGCGGCACCGTCCGGGCCGCGGCCTCGCCGTAGTGGTAGGCCGGTCCCTCCTGGCCGATCCAGTGCCCGATGACCACCACCGCCAGCAGCGACCCCAGCACGTAGGGGCTGAGGATGGCCGGCCCGCCGCCGCCGCCGGGCGGAATGTTGTCCAGATACCCCAGCAGCCGCGGATCCACCCAGCGCCGGTGAAACAGCCGGCTCAGACCGATGATGGCCTGTTCGACCCCGAACAGGATCGCCAGCGACACCACGAAAAACATGATCCCCGAAAACTCGTGGAACCAGCTCTGCTCGCCCGCCGCCGCCACGGACCATTGGTTGGCCACCAGGTCCATGGACGTGATGCGCACGATATTCGACACCACCGCCACAGGCACCGCCAGCACCAGCAGCAGCAGCCGCCACGGGCCTTTCACCCGGCAGACCATGGCAAACAGGGACGCAAAGAAGGTCAGCGAAATCAGGCTTCGCAAACCCGAACACACGTCCTCGATGCGCAGCGTCTTGGGGGGGGCCCCCGCCGGCGTCCACAGGTGGACGTAACTGCCATCCAGAATGGCCGGCACATTGAACACGTTGTTGGTCAGCCACACGGCCGCCCCGCCGGCCGCATACTTGAGCCGGAAGTTGAGGTCATCAATTGTTTCCATGGGCAGCGGCACCATGAAAAACAACAAAGCCACTGGCAGCCAGTAGGCCTTCAGCAGCGGCCAGCCCCCCCACACCGTGAGCAACCCCAGCAGCGTTCCGATCAGAGCGAACCCCGACAAGAACATCACGTGCTGCGCCCCCACGGCCGTTATCTGTGCCAGCAGCGATCCCCCCAGCAGGATCCACCCCACAAGGTTGGACGCTGCCGTGCGCCGCACCGGCACGCCCACCCGCTTGTAGATGAAAAACGCCAGAATCACGCTGGTCAGCGGCACCAGCGGACCGTGCGAGTAGTACGAATCGCCTTTGCTCATCCGGTCCGACAGGTCACTGTACCGATACCAGGCCGGGAACCAGCGCAGCCACATATCGGCGAAGGTCCAATACCAGGATAGCGCCAGAAGCACCCCTGTGAGCACCAGGCCCCAGAATCCCGCGGCCGTCAGGCCCGGCAACGAGTGCGTCGGCAGGGATGGCCCCACCGTCGGCGGCCCGGAGGTCTGGGCTGCCGCGATCTGGCCCGCGTGGTCGGATTGGCGTTTCGGATCGCTCACGGGATTCCTCGCACGATGGATGGGCCTACCAGGCGTGTCAGCCATAATGGCAGGCGCTTCCACACCTCGATACGACGCTGATACTTGGGATTATCGGGACGCACCGCCCCGATGTCCCCTCGCCGCACGTGATATTGCCAGACCGTTGGATGGGGCAAAGCCCCCCACTGTTTCTTGAACTTATACGTCCCCGAGTCCACACTGGATCGGCCAAAATCAAACTCCCGGCTGCCACGACCGAGGGCCCGCAAGAGAAGCTGGTGATACATCCACATGTTGGCGTTGGTCTGATTGAATTGCCGCAGGCTGGAGGCCGATGGAACCTGCGTCGCAGACGGCACCCCCCCCGCCGTCGGTGGGTCGTGGATCAATAGAGCGGCGGCCACTGGCTGGCCTGTACAGTCAACGACGGCCAGTTCGGCCCGGTCAGGCAGGTGTTCGAGAATCGCGTGAAACAACCCTGGCGCGTAAACCGGCGTCCCCAGATCGCGCATATTCTGCGCAAAGACATCGTAGAACGCAGGCAGCAGTTCCCGGCCGCCCCAGCGAATGCTCAAGTGATGCTTGTCGCCCTTGCGGATCTGATTGCGTACCTTGGCATCAAAGCTCTTCCACAACGCTTCCGCATCGGCCGGAAGTTCCAGAACCATGCGGACCTTTTCATCCCGGCTGGCATTGAACCGCGGGCTGGTCAAGGGAGCCTGGTGCCTCAATTCCAGATACTGGGCATTGAGCCGTCCGGCCAGATCGCAGGCCTGATCCACCAGTTCCCCGGCCGTGGCCGCATCCCCCGCCACAACGCCCGCGCGATTGAGGTATGGCAGGCTGACCAGGAAACGTCCGAAAAGGCGCGTGCCGACGAACGCCAGGGGCAGGTAGCCCTGAAGGGTTCCCTGGGCGCTGCGTGCCAGCAGTGCGTACGGCCGATGACGCAACCCCTGGGCCAGCACGTGCAGCCAACGGGGATCGTGCTCCCCACAGACGCCCGTGGCCGCCGGGACCTGGTCCAGGTATTGCGCTACCTCCCGCATCAGCGTGGCATCGAGTTTTTCACAGCATTGGATCATGCGCCTCCGCCCAGACCGCTGGCTCTGCACCAGCTCTCTGCCACGGGCGATGCCCTGAATCAACATTCGTGCCCGCCCCTGACTGACCCCCATCCGCTTGATTCCTTGGTTATCGGCAAATACCGCGATGGACTGTGCTTACATCCAGCCCCGCAATATCGGACCAACCCGGCGCAACAAAGATATCGCCCCTCCCCACGCCGCGAGGCTCGCCTTGCCTCCTGGGCCGCTCCCATTCACCCCGGATCGTTCAAACCTTCCGCCTTCAGAGGCCGGGCCGGTATCCCCGCCACCCTGGCGTTCGCCGGCACGGGCTTGGTGACCACCGCTCCGGCGGCCACGATGGCGTGCTCGCCCACATCGGCCATGATGATGGCCCCGGCTCCCAGCCACGCGCCCTTGCCAATGGTCACCTGCGTATAGGTGTGCGGATTATCATGCAAAGTCCCCACACCCGCGGACCGGCCGTGCTGGTGTCCTCCGGAAAGAATCTGCACACCATCCGCCAGCATCACATCGTCGCCGATATCCGCCCAGCCGATCGTGCAGAACCGGCCGATGTAAACCCGGTCCCCCAGGCGGGCCTGAGGCTTGGAAAAAACGCTCAGGAAGCCAAAGTGCACATCCCGGCCCACGTGCAGCAGGGACAGTTGATAGTAAACCTGCCGGGCAAAGACCCCCAGGTTCCCCGGTACGCGGGAGATCCGCTCGCTGGACGCCGCAAACGCCCGCTGCCGCCCCAGGATCAACGATCCCAGCACAAACCCTGTGATGGGCGGCAGCGCGCGAATCGTCCCCAGAATCCGGCCTATGGCTTTCAGGATGCTCATACGTCGTTAGGACCCCAGGACCTGATCGTAAATCTTGCGTTCCACATCCATCCGCTGCCGAAACGTATATCCCGCCTCAATCGTCTGACGTGCCTGTGCCCCCAGATTGGCACGAAGCGCTCCATCCGTCAACAAGCGGCCCAGCACGCCGGCCAGGGCTTCGACGTTCCCGAGGGGACACAAGAGACCATTGCGCCCGTCCTCAATCAATTTGGGCACGCCGGCCACGCGTGTGGAAACCACCGGCAAGCCCATCGCCATGGACTCCAGCACCACATTGGGCAGCCCTTCGCGCAGACTGGAAAGCACGAACACATCCAGGGCGTGATAAAAGGCCACCGTGTCCGCCTGGAACCCCAGCAGACGCACGCGGTCCTGGAGGTGCAGACCTGCGATCAGGCGCTCCAGTTCCGGTCGGTGGTCGCCTTCGCCGGCGATCCACAACTCCACATCGTGGCCGCGCGTCACCAGCAGCCCCGCGGCCTGTATCAGATGGTTAAAGGCCTTCTCCGGGCTCAGCCGCCCCATGCCGCCCAGGACCACCCGTCCGGGCGGGGTTCCCAACTGCGCGCGTAAGGGAGAAGCCGCCGCAGCCAGGCGGCGCT
>JAJXSS010000491.1 GCA_021784455.1 Planctomycetota bacterium | reverse complement strand
AGACACCCCCCATGCCACTGGGGTCCGCCAGGGCCGTGGATGTCGGCCCGGGCGTGACGGACCAGCAGGCGGCCAGTGAGTTCTGTGAAAGGGCCAGTCTTCCGGCTCCCGTGTTGCACGCCTGCCGGGACAGCGGCCGCCCCGGTCTGGAGGTCGGCCGCATGGTGCCCTCCCAGATCGCTTTGATCACCGTGTTAAACGCGGCCGATCAAGTGGTCCGCAGCATCGGATGGGGGCCGGTTGGCAATGATGAACTGACCCACCTTCCGCCCCTGATCGCCTCGGCCTTTGCGCGGGTGGACGGGCTGGTCAACCTGGCCCTGGAGGACGTCGAGAAAACGGTCCTTTTCCGGCTGGGCGATGCCAGCCCCGCGGGGGCACTGGATCAGATGCCGTTGGCCGGAATCAACGTGGCCCTGCTTTCGACCGCTCCAGGCCCCTGGAACGTGCTCTACAAGGCCCTGGCCCGCGCTCAGGCCCGGGTCCGCACCTATCAGGACACCAAAAACCTCATCCTGGAAACGTCCGCCCTGGGAACCACGCCGGATGTGCTGATCATCGACGGGACGGCCGAGCCTCTTGGCCTGCTGGTTCCCCAGCTTCGTCCACTCGCCCAGACATCCCTGGCGGGCTGCCCGAAACTGCTTCTGGCCCAGGCGAGTGACAATCCGGCCCTTGTGCTGCAAAGCGCCCGCATCGACCTGCCCGTGTTCACCAACCCGATCCGGATCTGCTCTTTTCTGAGCAGCGTGCATGCCCTCAGTTCCGCCGCTCCGCGAGTACCACGATGAGCCAACGCGACGCCCTTTTCCCTGCCTCCGGCGGGTGCGCCTGCCCCGCCCTGCAGCCGCCGTCGCTGGAGAACCAGACGGCCACCCAATGGGCCATGCACCAGGAAGTCGCCTACGTGCTGGCCCGGCATGTGCGGCACGATATGGTGAACGTGCAGTGCGTCCTGCAGTTGTGTGATGTCATGGAGATGCTTGAGGCCTCAGGCGGGGAGTTGCCGCCGGAGCTTCAGCCCGCACTGGTTCAGACCAAGATCAAGGGCGCCATCCGGCAACTGACGCACATGGGCAGCGATCTGGTGTACCTGTCCCAGGCCGCCAATCAGGTCGCCTACCGCAAAGGAAGCATCCTGGCCCTGGCGGATCTCTTCCAGGCCGCCTGGTCCAACCGGCTCGCTTCGGATGGGCCGCTGCCGCCCCACCTGATGGATGCCTCCCTGCGTGCCGGGCGCCTGGTGGTGATGGGTGACCTGCTTCAGGCCGCCCTGGCCGCGTGCTGCTTCCAGTGGTCGGCAGCGCTGCATCCGGCGCAGGGGCTGGAACACATCACGGCCCGGTGCGAGGAACGTGCTTTGGACCTGTGTTTTGCCCCCCTGGACCGCGAGGCTCTGGGGGGGTTCGCGCGCCGCCTGCGGCTGGTGGGTCCCCAGCCTCCGCATCCCGCTGTGGAAGCCGGTCCGGGCATTTCTACGACGGAACTGGCCTTGTGGATGGCCCGGTTCATCGTTGTGCTCCATGGCGGAACACTCGCCATCGATGCCGATGATCCGGACCTGAAACTGCATGTGCGCCTGCCGCTGGCCGGAGGCTGAGCGGCCATTCCTGGTCATCAGGTGGCGGCCCCCTGAGCTTCAGAGTTCGAGTCTGGCACTCGCCTGCGCCCTCGGCCGCCGAGCGGTTTTCGCGCCGCCACAGATATTTTGGAGGAAGCCATTGACAATATTTGAACGTTATGATAACTTTATTTGAACATTCAAACTGTCTAATAGGCCCCCTCGATGGCAGGACTCAAAGACATTGCGAAAGCGGCAGGCGTCTCGGTGGGGACCGTCTCGGATATCCTTAATCGTGGCCGAGCCAATCTTTATACCTCGGCCACCCGCGACCGGGTCACCGAGATATCCCGGCAGTTTCAATACCGTCCCTTCCGCACGGCCCAGGCCATGCGCTCCCGTCGTACCCATGCCGTGGGGTTTGCGGCCGCCAATTTTTCGGCCGATGGCCGCTTGGACAACCATCCGGCTTATGCGTTCATGGTGGGTCTGAATCACGGCCTGATGCCCTCGGGACACCACGTGGGCATGGTGGAACTCGCAGAGCTGGAGGGAGCGGTCCGCGAGCCGCTGCCCTGGTCGTTGCGCGGCCGGTTTTTTGATGCCCTGGTGGTGCATTACGGCTTGTCGGACCGGGCCAGCCGCTTCGCCGAGAACCTGGGGCTGCCGCTCTTGTGGTGGGATTCGGGAGTTTTTGAGGCGAGCAATTGCATCTATCGGAATGAAGCGGCGGTCAGCCGGGAACTGGTCCGGCGGCTGCTGGACCTGGGGCACCGCAATATTGCCTACATGGTGGGTGAAACGGGCTGGGCCAAGTACTGTGCGGGCCAAAGCGTGCACTACAGCTATGCCCAGCGTTTCGAGGCTTACCGGGCGGAGCTGCACGACCACCGCTTGCGCGATTATCCGATCGTGGGCTATGAGGTGGAGGGGTTTGCCCGGCAACTGGCCGAGCAGAACATCACGGCCCTGATCATCCAGGGGTCCTCGCTTTCGATTATTCCCCAGGTCACGCAGCGGCTGGGCTGGACGCTGGGCCGGGAGTTGTCGGTGGCGACCTTGGACCTTGAGCCGCGGGTGCAGCGGCGGGAACTGAAAGTGGGCGGGATGACCTACGACCGGTTCGAGGTGGGCGGCCAGGCGGCCCAGATGCTGCTGGCGATGATCGAACACCCCGCGCAGCCGGTGCCCAGCGTGGTGATTCAGGGCGAATTCAACGCGGGGCAGACGATTGCCCCGCCGCCGGGGTCGAAGATGCGCTAAGCAGGTGACGCAGAACAACCCCGGAGGAGACCTGTGGCCTCGCTGGGATAGCTGAAAACGTGCGGCGAATTGAAACGTTCGGA
>JAJXSS010000490.1 GCA_021784455.1 Planctomycetota bacterium | reverse complement strand
TGTCCAGGGCGATGGCGGTCTTGCCGGTCTTGCGGTCGCCGATGATCAGCTCGCGCTGGCCGCGGCCGATGGGGATCATCGAGTCGATGGCCTTGATGCCCGTCTGGAGCGGCTGTTTAACGGGTTGCCGTTCGGCGATTCCGGGGGCGATGATGTCCACCTTGCGGTTTTCCGGGTCGGCAATGGGGCCCTTGCCATCCACGGGCTCACCCAGGGCGTTGACCACGCGGCCGAGCATGCCCTTCCCCACGGGCACGGACAGGAGCTGGCCCAGGGAGCGCACCTCGTTGCCTTCCTTGATGGCCAGGTAGTCACCGAAGATGACCGCGCCCACCACATCGGACTCCAGGTTGAACACCTGGCCCAGAACCTTCTCACCGCCTTCGGCATCGAACTCGAGCATTTCGCCGGCCATGGCCTGGGACAGGCCATAGATGCGGGCGATCCCATCGCCCACCTCGATCACCTGGCCGACCTGGGAGACATCGAGCTGGGTGGCGTAGCGCTCGACTTCCTGCTTGATGATGTTGACGACTTCGCTGGTTTCGATCTTCATGGAGCACCTAAGAAAGTGGCCGGGTGGCCGAGTGGTCTGGTTCCGGCGGGATTTCCGGGGGGGTACGCGTCGGGTGGCTATTCCTTGAGCAAGGCGGGGAGCCGCTCGCGGGCGGAGGCGCGGCCTTTCTCGATCAGATTCTCCCGGATCAGGCGGAGCTGGGTGGCCACCGAGCCGTCGACCACCTCATCGCCCACGCGCATTTTCAGGCCGCCGATCAGGTCTTCCTGCACGGATTCCACCAGCCGGGCCTGGCGGCCGGTGAGCATCTGGATGCGGGCGCTGATGCGCTGGCGGCTGGCGTCATCCAGGGCGGTGACCGAGTAGGTGCGCACCTCGATGTCCCCGTGCCGCTCGTCGTAGAGGCTCTGGAAGGCGGCCGCCACCCCCGGAAATTCCTGGAAGCGGTTTTTCTTGACCAACTGGCGCAGGAAACGCAGCACCAGGTCGCTGACCTGGCCGGTAAAGATCCGCCGGCAGGAGGCATCGCGGTCTTCCAGGCTCAGGGTGCGGGCGGCCAGGACCCGGGTGACATCCGGCATCTGGGCCACCAGGGCGGCCACGGCCTGGATTTCCTGGGCCACGGCTTCCACCGCGTGCTGGGCTTCGGCCAGTTCGATCAGGGCCTGGGCGTAGACCCGTTGGATCATGCTGAAGAGTTGGAATCGTTCGGTAGGCATGGGGTAGTGGCCAGGGGGTAGTGGCTGGTGACGGGTAACGGGGGTCCGTGTTCCGGGGGACCAGCTACTTTCCCGGGGCCTTTCTAATTCATCCGTTCCTTGGGCATGGCCGCCAGGGCCGCGGCCACGAGCTGCTGCTGGTCCTGGGGCTTGATCTCGCGCTGCAGGATCTTGCCGGCGATCTGGGTGGCCAGGGTGGCCGACTGGGTATAGAGCTCGGTGAGCACCTGTTCCTTGGCCACGCGCAGGTCGGCCTCGACCTGGCGTCTAAGGTCGATCAGTTCCCGGCGGGTCTGGTCCTCGATCTGGTGGGCCAGGTTTTCGGCCTCACGGCGCCCGTTGTCGATGATGCGGGTGGCCTCATCGCGGGCCTCGGCCAGTTGTTTCTGGTATTCGCGCAGCGTCTGTTCGGCCTGTCTGGCGGCCTGTTCGGCCTTTTCCAGGTCGCTGCGGATCTTTTCTTCGCGGCCCTGGAGGCCCTTGAGGATGGGGTTCCAGGCGAAGCGGTACAGCAGGGCGAACAGCAGCAGGAAGACGATGATGGCCGTGATGGACTGGATGATGGTGCCGGCGAAGACCGAGGGGCTGGCCTCTTCGGCGGCCAGCAGGGGGGTGGCCGGCACCAACAGGAAGATTGCGGTCAGGAACGAACGTGGCATGGCAAGATCCTTGGGAGCCTTGGGAGCTGCCGGGGGTCGGGGGCCGCCGGGCCCTTTGGGGGGCCTTTGCGGGGCCCCTTTTCCGGGGCCTCTTTCCGGGGGCTGGATGGCCGCGCGCCTGCGCACCGAGATCCCCCGCGGGGTGTTCGATGGGCAGGCACGCGGCCCCACCGCGTGCGGCCGGGATGGCTCAGGAACGAATCAGGGTGATGACCAGGGCGAAGAAGGTGAAACCTTCGATGAGGGCGGCCGAGATCAGCATGGCGGTGAAGATCTGCCCGTAGGCTTCGGGCTGGCGGGCGATGGCTTCCATGGCCGAAGCGCCGATGGAGCCGATGCCGCGGGCCCCGCCGAAGACGGCCACGCCTGCGCCCAGACAGGCGCCGAACACGATCAGGCCCTGGCCGCCGATCAGCACCCAGTCTTCCCCGGCATCCTTGGCGATCGTCTTTTGATCCGCTGGAGAGATCTCCTGCTGGGCCTGCATCCCGGGATTGGCCGCCGAGGTGGGGGCCGCCAAGGTGGCTGTCACGCCCAGGCCCGTGAGGGTCAGTACAGCCAGAACCAACCAGAACTTCCGCATAATCCGACTCCTTGCAAGACGCACGACGCGGCAAGGTCGCGCCAATTGCCCCCTACCCACACGGGCTCGTCCAGTCGCCTTACTCGACCGGATCGGGGAGTGATTCTTGAGTGATTTTCGAATTTCGATTTTTCAAGACCCCCGGAGGGTGCCGCGGCTGTTGCCACGGGGGTTTCCGGGGGCTAATCCGGGGGTTGATCCGGAGGTTAATCCGGGGGCGGATTCCCGGGTAAATTCCGGGGGATCAAAAATCGAAAATCACCTTCAGTGGGCCACCTCCGCAGCGGGCTCGCCATGTTCCTTTTCATCATGTCCATCGTGGGCCACCAGCAGGGCCAGAAAGACACAGGTCAGGAACGCGAAGATGAAGGCCTGGACCACGGCCACCAGGATTTCCAGCAGGTTGACGATCACGGCCCCCAAAAGCGGTACCAGGGCCACTCC
>JAJXSS010000489.1 GCA_021784455.1 Planctomycetota bacterium | reverse complement strand
ACAAAAAAGAGCGAACTGATCCACAATTCGGGGTACAGCGGTTTGGGCAGCCAGAGATGGCCGGTCCAGAGAATCCGACCCTCCATCAGGTAGGTCAGCGCATCGCTGAAGTGCGGAATGCCATCCAGGGCGCCCAGGCACATGGCGCTGCCCATCACCACCGGCACGATCACGGCCAGCCACCAGGGCCATTTCCGGCTCAGGCAGCAGCGGTCAATGCCGCGGGCCAGCCGGCTCATGCCCTCCGCCCGTACGGCCGTCAGGATGGCCAACCCGCCGCAGATGGAGGCTAGCAACAGCAGCCACATCTGGATATCGTCACGCAGTACGTAGGTGAAGTGTCCCTGAACCTTGCGGAAGGGGTCGTAAAAGAATTCGTAGACATCAAAGGCGCCCAACACAACGGCGCCCATCAGCAGAAGGGCCCATCCGGGATGGCGCCCGCACCAACCAGCCCCCCAGGCGAGGGCCGAACGCACCGTCTTTTCGCTGAGCAGCGACCAGATCAATCCGATCGTCCCCAGACCCGCGGCCGCCAGGGCCGACAGCACCAGCGGCCGGGGCAGCATGCCGACCTGCCAGTCGCTTTCCATCAGCACGAACTGACCGCCATGCCGCCCCAGCCAGCGGGCCCACGTGGCCAAAAGGCCCAGGCCAATAACCCCGGCCAGCAGCAACAGGACGCGCAGCCAGCGGGTGACAGAAGATTCCCCAATCGTCTGATTCATGTAGCCCCCTGTGCTGGGATGAGGATCAATCATCCCCTGGTTTATCGGCCAAAGCCAGAGGCGAATGGAACCGTGGCCGCAGACCAGACAAGAGCGCAGCCGTCCGCGACGGGCCGGATGGCAGGCCGGCCAGTAAACCCATCCGAGACCGAAGGCTTACCCGTCGGCAACCCCCCATCGGTTTTCGGCCTAGGTCAAAGTAACTTTACTTCAGGAGCAATTCCGCAATCTGGACCGCGTTGAGGGCGGCCCCTTTGCGGAGCTGGTCGCCACAGACGAAGAGGTTCAGGCCCCAATTGCCATCCTGGCTTAGATCGCGGCGGAGGCGGCCGACATAGACATCATCTTTGCCCGTCGCGTCGAGCGGGGTCGGGAAGGTGTTGTTCGCCCGGTCATCGATGATGGAAACGCCCGGAGCCTGGGCCAGGATCTGCCGGGCCTCATCCTCCGAGAGCGGCTTGTTGAAGGTAAGGTTGATGCTCTCGGCGTGGGCCCGCATGACGGGCACGCGCACGCAGGTGGCACTGATACGAGGCGCCCCAGGAAGGGAGAATGGGTCCACCTGCACGGACGAACCTGTGCCGGCAAAGTACCCCCAGATCTTGTAGGTTTCGTGTACCAGCTTCATTTCCTCTTCGTTGTAACCGTTGGGCCCCAGGGCCGAATTGTGGCTGAAGAGGTTGAAGGCGTATTGCTGTTTGAACAGCTTGCACTGGGCGGGCTTGCCGGCCAGAACATCGCGGGCCTGCTGTTCCAGCTCGAGCATGGCGGCGTAACCGGCCCCGCTGGCGGCCTGGTAGGTGCTCACGACCATGCGATGGACCCCCGCGGCTCGGTGCAGCGGGGTGACCGGCACCAGGGCGATGATGGTGGAGCAGTTGGGGTTGGCGACGATGGCGCCTTGACCCAGCTTGATCCCGGCCGTGGTCAGGGCATCCGCGTTCACCTCCGGCACCACCAGCGGAATTCCGGGGGTCTGACGGAAGGCCGAACTGTTGTCCACCACGATCGTGCCCGCCTCAACGGCGACGGGGGCGAACTTCTTGCTGATCGAACCACCGGCCGAGAACAGGGCAATATCGATACCCCGGAAACTGGCTTCGGTCAGTTCTTCGACCTTGTAGGTGCGGTCCTGGAAAGTAACCTCTTTGCCGGCCGACCGGGCGCTGGCCAGCATCTTGATGCTGGAATAGGGAAACCGGCGCTGGGCCAGCACGGCCAGGAACTCCTGGCCGACGGCCCCGGTGACGCCGACCACGGCCAGGCTGGGGGCGCTGGTGCGGCGCGAGGATTGGGGGGCGGATGAACGGTGGGTGGCGATGGCCATGGGGACTCAGCTCCGTGCAAAGTCCGACATTATAGCATGCATGCCCCGCGTTGCCGGGGAGGAGCATTGCGGCTAGATTGGCAGACCCGATGGGGGAGCAGAACCAAGCCGGCTGAACGGCAGGCAGGGTTGGGCAACGCGCAGGCTTCTCCCCCACCCCGGCCCTCTCCCGGAGGCGGAAGGTGAAGAACGACGGCTGGGGCAAGGCCTCGCCCTCCCGCCAGACCATCGAGCAGAAATCCCAGATCAGAGATTCCCTAATGGCCATCAAAGTCTGTAAGTTTGGCGGTACCTCCCTGGCGGATGCGGTCCAGTTCCGCAAGGTCGAGGCCATCATCAAGGCCGATCCGGAGCGCCGCTATGTGGTGCCCTCGGCCCCGGGCAAACGCAGTCCGCACGACAAGAAGATCACGGACCTCTTGTATTTGTGCCACGCGCACGTGCAGCAGGAGATCCCTTTCGATGATGTTTTCAACATAATCGCCGATCGCTACCTGGGAATCGTCGCCGACCTGGGGCTGAAACTGGACCTGAAAAATGAGTTGGCAAGCGTCAAGAAAACCATCGCCGCCACGGCCGCCGCGGGCGACCCGGCCGACTATGCCGCCAGCCGCGGCGAATACCTGTCCGGACTGATTCTGGCGGCGCTTCTGGGTTATGACTTCGTGGACCCCGCCGATGTCATCCTGTTCGACAGCCGCGGCCGGTTCGATGGCGAACGCACCCAGGAGACCCTGGCCCGGCGCCTGAAGAAGCACGAGCGGGCGGTCGTGCCGGGCTTCTACGGCTCTGTGCCGGGGGGAGGGATCAAGACGTTTTCACGCGGTGGATCTGATATTTCCGGTGCCATCGTGGCCCGCGGGGTGGCCGCCGGGG
>JAJXSS010000488.1 GCA_021784455.1 Planctomycetota bacterium | reverse complement strand
GGCGTGACCTGGGGCGGCCAGGTAGCGCACCAACATGCCCTCGGGGGTCTTGGCCTCAAAGCCCACGGCCCCGGCCTGGCCCTGGAACTGGCGCAGGTCGCGGAGGTCATCGGCCGGGCCGCCGCCGGGGCGGCGCGGGTAGATGACAGTGATGACCTGCTGGGATCCGCGGCCCTGGAATTTCACGTTGATGCGATCCCAGCCGTACATCAGGATGCGCCCGTAGCGCAGCGGGGCCGGCACCACCTTGCTGGCATAGGCCAGGGGCGTGTCGCTGAACTGGTACAGCGAAAGATTGGCCTTTTCGATCGTCAGATTGTTGGTCAGTTTGACCTTGGTCGCGTGGGTGATGATGCGGTGGTGCTGGGCATCCACGGTGATGTCGGCGGGGGCGAAGGCAGGGAAGGGGGCGGGCAGGGTGGGGATCAGCCAGTCCTGGACATAGGTGTGCGTGCGGGGCGAGATCAGGCGGTCGGTAACGATCCACAGCTTGGCCGCCCGCACGTACTGCACCAGGCGCTGGTGGGTGACATCACGGATGGTGTGGTCCAGCGTGAGCGTGTCCTGCTTGCTCTCATCCTTGCCGTAGGGCTGGCTGGCGGGAATGTCGGTGAGCTGGGGGGGCTTGCCGTAGGGGCCGCTGTAGATGCCCTCCATGAGGTTCAGCCGATCGGAGGCGAACCAGCGCCACTGGGCGGGGTGCGTCCAGGCGGACACCTCATAGACCTTATGGGCCTCGACCCCGCCCACCTTGTAGATGCCGGCATGGAAGAACTGCTGCAGCCCGTCCACGGTGACGGGGGAGGAGGGGTACATGTAGTGGCCGGTGGTGTCATCGACGAGCAGGTCCTGACCGAACGCCGCGATGCCCAGGGTGTTGTTGTTGCTGCGGCTGCGGTAGGCTCCGTAGGCCCCGGGCCTGGGAGAACAGAACAGGGCGCCGTAGCCGCTGTCCCGCGACCAGCCATCGCGCACGATGTTGAAGCCGGCGTAGGGGAACCACTCCGAGGTGTAGGGCGGCACGATGCCGGCCCCGGGGTGGAAGATCGCCTCCAGAATGTCCAGGTTGACCGGGTTGGCGTAGGCCTCGGGGCACTGGCCGTAAGTGCCGGCCCCGGCCTGGCGCTTGTCGCCGCCGCGGAAGGGAATGGGCCACTCGTTCTGCGGTGTACGCAGGTGGATCTGGTAGGTGACGTGCTCCAAGAGGTGGCGGCGGATCTCGTTGAGTTCCAGGTAGTCATTGGCCAGGTTGAGTTCCCAGGCCGGCCGCTTCCACGCCGCCAGCCGCTCGCGCTGGTGCAGCAGGGTGAAGAGGCCGCTGATGGCCTGGACGTAGTTGTCGTTGTACCAGGGGTCCTGCTGGTTTTCGGTGCCGTCGCGCAGGTTCTGGGTGACGGCGTTGTCTTCGATCTGGCGGCGCCGGCCGGAGCGGAAATAAATGGGCGCCACCTTGAACTCGTCATAGGCCATCGCCACGCGCAGCAGGTTGGCCGAGGGCGTCCAGTTGTGGGTGTTGGAGCGGAGGTAAGCGACACTGGGCAGGATGAACTGGTCCAGGTACTTGCTGACCAGGCGGGCAAACAGGGCCGGGGGCACCAGTTCCGCGGCCGGGCGGGCACTCGTACTCATGCGGGCCAGCAGTTGCGTGAAACGCCAGACCGAGCCCACGCCGGCCGAGCTGGTGCCATCGGGCACGGCCAGCGGGTTGAGGTCATTGATGTACTGGCTGTGGCGGGCCCAGTCGTCCATGTACTGCTGCCAGAGGGTGAGGTAACGCAGGTCGCCGGTGGCCACAAAGGCGTCCACGAGGGGCGCAAAGGCCATGCCCGACACCAATTCCCCGGCGGGAGCGTGCCGGGCATCGGGCATCTGGCCCGGGGCCAGGGGGTACATCCAGTTGACGCTTCCGGGGGCCCCGATGTCCACCTCCTTGCCGCCGATCATCAGGTGATGCTCGAGCAGTTTGTCGGCGGCCGCGACGGCCCAGGTCGGATTGGGGGCCGGCAGGGTGATCCACGAGCCGTCCTCGGAAAGGTTCAGGCCGTACTGCCCGGCATGGAGCAGCTTGTCGAAGAAATAGGCCTCGAAGGCCGTCAGGGCCTGGACATCCTGCTTCTTCTGGGCCAGCGCCGCGACTTGGCGCAGCTCCGGCCGACCGTACAGGCCATCCATGCGCATCTGGTAGGGATCCAGCACCAGCTTGTCGAGGAACCACCGTGCGATGTCCGCTTCGGAGGGCGGGTTGTGGCGATCCCGCCCGGCGCCCTCGGGATGGGAAGCTTGCGCTGCTGCCGCAGGCGCCGCCGAAGCAGGCTTGTCGGCGGCCGACGCCGGAGCGGCGGCCAGCCCCAGAACACCCAAGCCCAACGCCAACCGGATACCCAGTAGTGCAACCATCAGAGGTTCTCCAAGAGGCCGATCGCACGGGTCGGCCGGACATTTCGCACCGCTCGGGTGCGGTCGTGGTACGAGTCTGCGCGGATCCGGATGGCGGGCCCGGGTCAGCAAGCCGCCCTGGAATGCATCGCTAGTCGTGGGGGGCGCGGGTCCACATGCCTTTGGGGTAGGTGAGGGTGCCCGTGCCGATGGTGTCGTTGGAGTTCAGGAGCTGAACGTGGCCGTCGCAGAACAGGTAGTTCCAGCGGCCGCTGTGCAGCGGGACCGTGCCGGCGTAAACGCCCGAGCTGGTGGGCAGGATCTGGTCCATTGGAGTGTCGATGAGGATGCCATTGATGGCCCCCAGGCGGGCAAAGAGGTAGCGCATCTCGGCCAGCAGAATGGTGCCGGCGGGCTCGGGCACATCGTTCACCAGGTTGGCCGTCCAGGCGGGGAACGTGCCGGCGGGCCCCAGTTGCACGTCCTGAGCCTGGGTCTGGCCGCCCACCGTCACCCAGCGATTGCGCGGCATGACATAGGTGCGGATGTAGATGGGCGA
>JAJXSS010000487.1 GCA_021784455.1 Planctomycetota bacterium | reverse complement strand
GCAGTTGAGCACGCCATTCAAGGCCGCCTTCATGCCGCTGGTGCCCGAGGCTTCCATGCCGCGCCGCGGGGTGTTGAGCCACACATCGCAGCCCTGCACCAGATAGCGGGCCACGGAGATATCGTAGTTTTCGATGAAGATCAGGCGATGGGCCACGTTGTGTTCACGGGCGAAATGGTTGATCTGCCGGATCAGGTCCTTGCCGCCGCCATCGGCCGGGTGGGCCTTGCCGGCGACCAGGAACTGGATCGGCCGCTTTTCGTTCTGGAGCAGACGCAACAGGCGCGGTCCATCCCGCAGCAGCAGGTTGGCCCGCTTGTAGGTGGCGAAGCGCCGGGCAAAACCGATGGTCAGGGCGGTGGGGTCGAGCGCTTCGCTGGCGGCCTCAATTTCCTCGGGCGAGGCCCCGCGCGACTCCAATTGCCTCCTGATCTGCCGGCGCACCCAGATCACCAGCTTCTGCCGCCGCCGCTCATGGACCCGCCACAGTTCCTCATCGGGCACCTCGTTGACCGCCTTCCACACGCTCTGGTCCACCGGGTTGCCCTGCCAGCGGGCGCCCAGGTACCGGTCCAACAGATTGGTGAGGTCTCCCGACAGCCAGGTGCGGGCGTGCACGCCGTTGGTCACGTGGGTTATCGGCACCTCGTCGGCGGGAACGCCGGGCCAAATGTTGTGCCACATGTTGCGGCTGACCTCGCCGTGCAGACGGGAGACGCCGTTGTACCAGTCGGCCGTGCGGATGGCCAGCACCGCCATGGAGAAGAACTCGTTCTTGTTGAAGACGTTCTCCCGGCCCAGGGACAGGAGCCCCTCCATGTCCAGGCGCAGGAAATCGTTGTAGCCGCGGAAATAGCGCAGCACCATTTCCGGCGGGAAGCGGTCGATGCCCGCGGGCACCGGTGTGTGCGTGGTGAAGACATGGCTGGCCGAGGCCGCATTGCGGGCCTCATCGAAGGAGAGGTTGTGCTTGTCGATCAGGTTGCGCACCCGTTCCAGGGCCAGAAACGCGGAGTGACCTTCGTTCATGTGGCAGACGTCGGGGTCGATCCCCAGGGCCAGCAGGGCCCGCACGCCGCCGATGCCCAGCACGATTTCCTGCTTGATGCGGTTCTCCATGTCGCCGCCGTAAAGCTGGCCGGTGATGGAGCGGTCCATCGGGTCGTTCTCGGGCTGATTGGTGTCCAGCAGGTACAGGGGGATCCGTCCCACCATGGCCTGCCAGACGCCGATCACGACATCCCGGCCCGGCAGCGCCACGCGCACCTTGACCTGCTGTTCCTTGGCATCGAGCACCGGCTTGATGGGGAGGTTGGGGAAGTCCAGATCGGGGTAATACTCCTGTTGCCAGCCATCCGGGTTGAGATACTGCTGGAAGTAGCCGTGGCGATACAGCAGCCCCACCCCCACCAGCGGCACCCCCAGTTCGCTGGAGGACTTGAGGTGATCGCCCGCCAGCACGCCCAGACCCCCCGAGTAAATCTGCAGACACTCCGTCATGCCGAACTCGGCGCAGAAATAGGCAATCGTCATCGGGCTGCCTGGATTCTGGCCGGTCTTGTCCAGCCAGGGCGTGCGTTCCAGGTGGCGTTTCATGTCGTAGTGCACCCGCTCCAAAAGGGTCAGGTACCCTTCGTCGCGGGCCATCTGGTCCAGCGTCTGCTGGGGGCAATTGCCCAGCAGTTTGACCGGATTGTGGTGGCAGTTCTGCCACAGAGCCTTGTCCAGACGCACGAACAGTTCGATCGCTTCCGGATGCCACGTCCACCACAGGTTGCCGGCGATCTCACGCAAGGGCTCGAGCGTCTTGGGCAACGAGGGGACGACTTCGAATGGGCGAATCCTTGCCATATGGGGACTGAGCATGAGTTTTTCCCTGATCTAGGCGGGCCCTGGAGGCTAAGCCTCGTAGCAGCCAGCACAGCAACAATCAGACCATTGTACGACGGTAGCCTGCGCCCCGGAGAGCGGGAGCCGCTGGGCACGTTCCTAATAACATTCGACCTAATCGCCCCCGGACATTCACTGGGGGCATGCCGGAACCCCACGAGTGCCCGCTCTTATCCTACGGCCACACGGTTATCGGCATCAGCCGGGGATCCGGCCGGTTTACCGGTCCGAGTCCGCTGGATGGCCGCCGCCACCAGGACTTCCAGGCGCCCCAAAGTCCGGTCGATCTGGGCCCGGTAGGCGTTGTACGGGAACAGGACGATCAGGGCGACGGCCAGGCCGGCAACGGTGTTCAGGAGTGCTTCTGACAGGCCCAGGCCCACGCCCCGGGGATCCACCGTCATCATCTTGTCGCTCATGAAGCGGAAGGTGCTGATGAGGCCGGTCACCGTGCCGATCAGCCCCAGGAGCGGCGCCCCGGTAATCAGGCTGGTCAGGATCGGCATGAAGCGTTCCAGCACGCCGCGCTGGGCTTCTACGATGGCCGTGCCCGTCGCCTCGCTGACTTCCTTCTCCTCCAAGAGAGCCAATACCGTCCGGCCGTAGACGCCGCCATCGGCCTCGGCCAGGGCCTTGGCACCGGCCACGTTGCCTTCGCGCAGGTGGCGGGCCATCTGCTGCATGGCCGCCAGCCGCCGGGAACTGTTGGTGCTCAACCAGAACCACGCACGCTCCAGAATCAGGGTCAGCCCCACCACGCTCAGCCCCAGCAGCAGCCAGAGCACGGGCCCGCCGCGGTGCATCAGATCCCAAACCACATTGAAAAAGCTCATGATCATGGCGTCTTTCATTGGCCCGGAACGCCCCTCCCCAGTGCTATCAGCATATCCACCCACCCGGCCCATGACCACGAACCACACCCATCCGGCAGGGCAAGCCAGGGCCACCGCATCTTAACTCTCTGATTCAGCAGTAGTCAGGGCACGATGTCCGATGTTGCAGGGATTCGGTCTCCCCTTTGCGCAAGGACGCGCCCCATGACCAAGAG
>JAJXSS010000486.1 GCA_021784455.1 Planctomycetota bacterium | reverse complement strand
CCCTGTCAAAAGAAGGACGATAGCCCACGGTTTCCGGGGCTGTTGCAGGATCAAATAACCCGTTTGTCTTTTGATTGGGGGGGGGGGGTAACATAGGGCCCATTCCGGCCGAGGGGGTCGCCCATTCCGGCCGGGAAATGGGGTTTCGGGTGTCCGCTAGTGCAGGGACAAATCGGGGCCGGGGAACGCGCCATTTTGCGGCCGGGGGTTGTGTCGTGGCCTGGGTTTTGGCCATGGTTGTTATCTGCGCCCGGGCTGGGGTGGTGAATCCGGGGGCGGGGAGTCATCCGCCCCTGGACGCTTCGGCCGCTGTTTTCACACCGCCTATTCTGGACCTGCCGGCGCAGTACCACGCAGGTCTGGAACACTGCACCAAGATGCTGAGCTCGAAGAATGCCCGGCAGGTGAATTCGGCCGCGAGCGCCCTTTGGTCGCTGCGCCAGCGGCTCGCCCCGAAAGCGTACTACGAGGTGGATGGCCTCTTGGCCGGGGTCGCTGTGCGCGAGAAGCGGGCCGATCTGATTGACCTGTTCACCGCCCCCTATCTCCCCCGGAACTGGAACCCCAGGAACTGGAACCCCCGGAACTGGAACCCCCGGAACTGGCAGCCCGGTAGCGCTGCGGCCTCGTCTGCAACGAGCCGCGACTGCCCCCGGAGTGAAGGAGCGGTCCCCTACCACACCAAACTCTGCCCCCTGTACCTGGCCCGGGCCGAGGCCGATCTGTTACGCCGGCAGCCTGCGGCCGCCGCGGCCCTATGCGACTGGGTGATCCAGAACGAAGAGAAGCGCGAAGTCTGGGCCGAGCCCACGGTGTCCCAGGCGGCCGAGGTGGCCGGGCGGGCCTTCCTGGACCTGAAGGACTACGCCCAGGCCAAGTACGCCTTCCAATACGGCCAAGCCTGGTTTGCCGCCCACTTCCCGGATGACGAAGCCCGCCAGTTCAACACCGATCTGCTGGCCGCCCTGGCCGGGGGGCTCAGGCAGGCCCAGCGGCAATTGGACATCCAGCGCTACGGCCAGGCCTGCGTGCGCTTCCGCGATGCCGAGGCCATCCGCCTGTCCGACCGGCCGGTCGCGCTGGCCCTGCCCATCTATGCGGAGGTGATCCGGGGCTGGCCGGACACACCGTACGCCGAGGCATCGCGCTTCTTTGGCCCCATGTGCCTCCTGCGGCAGGGCCGGGTGGCCCAGGCGGAGCGGGCTTTGCAGGCTTTCTATGACGCCAAGCCCAAGGGTTTATACCGGGGCGAGGCGCTCTTGGAACTAGGCCGGATCGCGGTGGAGCGGCACGGCGACTTCGATCTGGCAGAAAAACGATTCGAGGAGCTTGACCAATGGCTGACGGACATCCGTGCCCCAGGCGGGGACCCCGAGCCGGACACGCTGGATATCGTTCAGGCTGCGTGGGAGGTGGTAACGCCCCCGGCCCAGCGCACGCACAAGGACTACTTCGGCAACACGATCAAGAACAACCTGCAGCCCGGCCAACTCTTCAACCGCAAGACCAGCCGGTGGTACCTGAACCATCTGGAGGAACAGTGCGCCAAGTTCCGGGGCTTTCTGGAATTAGCCAGAGGAACGCCCGGCCAGCCCTGTCCGGCCGCTCTGGAGCAGTTCAATCGCCTGCCAGCGCTGAATCCCGAACTGCGCGACACCCCACTGGGTGTCGATCCCAACGATTTCAACCGCCTCAAGTTCGGAGCCGAGCATGGCTGGCTCATTGCCCGCCCAGCCGAGTTGCAGGTGTACCCGCCGCGTCTCAAGCAGATTGTGCTGCTCGTGGATTTCTATATGGCGGTGCAAGACTACCCGCACGCCACCGACTTGTGCGATCGTCTGCTTAGGGGGGACTTCAGCCGCCTCAGTTCCGCTCAGGAGGATTACCTCCACTACGCTTTGGGCGACGCCCTCTACCACGGCAAGTGGACGCCAGGGGGAAATTCAGTACAACTGGCTTGCGCCCAATGGGAAAGAATACTGGCGCGCCATGACCACACGTGGACAATGTTCCGCGCGGCCTATGCCATCGGTCATCTCTCTATGTACGTCAAAAATAAGGTCCTGCGGCAGCGCGGTGAACTGCTGCTTGCCCAGTTGGCCGCCTGCCCCGAAGCCAACCCGTTCACGGTGAAGGCCCGTCTGCTTGTGGGCCGGCGCTGGTGTGACCATGGGCAATATGCCCGGGGGTTGGCCATGCTTCGTTCGATCACGCCGGACCAGAGTGCTGCCTGCGCTTACCTGGCGCAAAGAGACATTGCGTTCTACAGCCAACGAATGCTGCAACGTGGAGGACACCCATGAGTGACAAAGGTATCGAATTTTGTCCACCGGCGGCGCGATCTTCGCGCGGGCACCCGCGACCCGGGCGGTCACCAAGGTTGTGCCACTGGCCATTATTGTTGGCCACCTGCCTCCTCGCCACAGCCGGTGTTCAAGCCACCGACGTCCAACCGCGCGGCGGGTCCGTGGGGCGCACGGTGACCGGTGAGGGCGATCCCATGATGGCTGACACCCTTACGAACGACGGCACGATGCTTCACATGACCAAGACGTTCACGCCGCCGGCATTGTGGGCGTTCAAAACGTTTGACGATGGCTTGACTCCGGCATATGTGGCGTTTCTTGTAGACCCGATGTGGGTACCGCCAAACCTGGCTAATCCGGCGGAGTTTCAGGAGGGCGCCAGTTCCATCTGCTTCGCCCTGACGAAGGACACAACAGACTTTGATGCCGACGAGGTACCGTTGGAGGCTCAGGGCAACCTGCAGCCCCCGGCAGGCGGCGGAGGGGGTGAACCCGGCCAGGGGTTTCATTGGGCGGCGAAAACCACGGTACCTCCCCAGAACGCCATTTACCACATAATATTCCCAGCGGCTGCCGCTAGATTCGGTCACTCAGCAGCGATCATTCCCAACGGCACCGTCGTGACCTATTACT
>JAJXSS010000485.1 GCA_021784455.1 Planctomycetota bacterium | reverse complement strand
ATCAGACTCGAACTCACCACTCCACCCCAGCGTGACGGCTTCGAAATTACGCTGATCCAGCCGCTGGAGCAGGAGCGCCCACAGGACCGGGTCCGGGATGACCTGGATACCGGCCTTGGCGTACATGTCCTTGATAAACAGAACGATGCGTTTGCCCAGTTCACCACTGGATGGGTAGGAAAGCTTGAAGGAGAAGGGCTGGCCATCGGGTGCCAGCAGCACCCCATTCTGCAGGTGATAGCCGGCCTCTTGCAGAAGCTTGAGGGCCCGGGCGGGATCGTAAGGCCAGTGCTTGATGTTGGGGTCAACCTGGGGTGAATTGGCGGCGAACGGACCGTCGGGAATGATCCCGTAACCATAAAAGATGTCTTTGAGAATAGCCTGCCGGTCGGTGAGCAAGGTCATGGCCAGGCGCACGCGCGGGTCGGTGAAGGGGGTCGGTTTCCCGTCGCGTTTTTCGTTCCAGCCGATGTATTGATAGCCGTCCCCGGGGCTGGTGTATTCGAAATGCCGGGTGCGGGCCAGGAGCCCCGGATCCTTGAGCATCTGTCGATACTGTTCGGGGGTGGAGCCAAAGGTATCAAGCTGGCCGTTGCGGAACGTTGTCAGGCGAGCAGCCTCGTTCTGGATGACTTGAAAGACAATCTTGTCAAACACCCCCAGAGGGCCCCAGTAGCGTTCGTTGCGCACCAGTTCGATCGGCTTGCCCGGATCCGGGCGCCAGCCATCCGAGGTCGCCAGGCGATAGGGGCCCGAACCCATCAACAGGCCCGGGTTGCGATTGAATTCCGTGGGAGTGTATTTGCTGTAAAAGTGCTTGGGCATGACCTGCATCGTGGCGGCGATCTCAAAGCCCTTGAAATAGGGCTTCTTAAAGATGAAGGCCACCCGGTAGTCATTGAGCTTGACCACGTCCTTAATGCGATCGTAGTAGATCTTGATCTGCGGACATTCCACCTGGGGGTTCATGATCCAGTGGTAGGTGAAAACCACATCGTCCGCCGTCAGCGGCACGCCGTCGGAGAAAGTCACCCCCCGGCGGATCTGGAACTCGATGCGCAGCCCGTCGCGGGAGACCTGCCACGATTGGGCCAGGAGCGGCCGCCAGGCCAGGGTGCGGTCATCGCGTGTGGCCAGGCTGTCGAGCACGTAACCCTGGATAATGGAGCCGTAAACATCCGTGGATCGCAAGGGCGTCAGGATGGGCGGCAACACGCCAAAGGCGCGGACATAGCTGTCTCCGCGCTTGTACCCGGGCATCTTTTCGGCTTCATGGATGTACTTGAAGGGATCTTCGTTGGCCCCCACCGGCGGCAGCAGGTCGGCGGCGGCCTCGGTCGCGGCGGGACCGGCCTGGGTGGTCGGCGGAAGATTGATGTGCGCCGGCACGCCCCGGGCCAGGGCCTGCTCCAGACGGTCCAGGCGGGCGGTCTGGTCGTCCAGCCGGCCGATGACCTGCTGCTGGCTCTGGTAGAGCTGCTGCTGGCTGCGCGTCTGCTGATCCATCTGCCCGCTGATGTTCTGAAGCTGGCTCCACTCACGGTCGTACTGCTTCATGGCCAGCAGCACCACCACGATCACCGCCACCAGCAGGGCACAGATCACAAAGTCTTTGAAAGAAAAGCGGTGTTCCATTCGATCACTCGTTGACTTGTTAATCCGTCCATCCGGGTCCGGCCGCCAGGTTCGGCCCTGGCCGGACATCTGCCCGCAGGTGCGGGCCGGCCCGAACGCCGGACGCGTGCGGTGGCTCAAAACGATCGGGCTCGCCCGAACCTGCCACCGCCCCATCCCCTGCTCACGTGCGCTGCTTCCGGGGGTCCAGCTTTTCCCGCAGCGCTTCGCCCAGCAGGTTCAGGGCCAGCAGCGTCAGGCCCAGCAGCAGGCACGGCCAGACCACCAGCCACCAGTGTACCGGCAGGCCGATCCCCAGGCCCGGCAGTTCCGCGATGCCTTCGGAAGCCAGATTGCCCCAGCTTGGCAACGGCGCCTGCACCCCGATGCCCAGGAAACTCAAAAAGGACTCCTGCAAAATGGCGCTGGGCACGGTCAACGTTGTATAAACGACGATGGGGCCGATCAAGTTCGGCAACAGATGATGCACCAGAATCCGTCTGGGCCCCACCCCCGCCGCCCGCGCCGCCTCGATGAACGGCTGGCCCTTCAGGGACAGCACCTGCCCCCGGATCACCCGCGCCATGGTCAGCCACGACAACCCGCCGATGGCCGTCAGCAGCGTCACCACCGAAGCCGTCACCTGGGCACTGGCCGGCTCCATGAACCAGCCTAAAAGGCGCCGCACCCCCGGCTGCAGGGCGATGTTCAACAGCACCACCAGCAGGATGTACGGCAGGCCATACAGCACATCCACCGCCCGCATCATCAGGGCGTCCGTCCGGCCCCCGGCATAGCCGCTGACCATGCCCCACGTCACCCCGATCACCACCGCGATCAACGCCGAAGAGGCCCCGATGCTCAGACTCACCGCCCCGCCCAGAAGACAGCGCCACAGCAGGCTGCGGCCGTTGCCATCGCTGCCCAGGGGCTCGGCCCAGCTCGGCGGGCGGCGGATATCCGCCCCCGGCACCCCATAGTTCGGCACATCGTAGCGCGTCAGCGACCACGGCAGCGTCACCACGCACGGCACCACGATCAAGAGCAGCAGAATCCCCCCCGCCAGACCCCAGCGCACACGCCAGGGCGCAGCCGCTTCCGGCGGCCGTGCCGCCGCCGCGTCCCCGCCCGCCGTCATGGTCATGGCCTGGTCGGCCGTGTTCATGGTCAGAAGTATAACCGCCCGCCGCCCCACACCGCTCCGGTCCGCGCAGACCACAAGAACCCAGGCCCCGGGCCGGGGCCAACTTGGCGGTGGATTGGATCGCGACCCCTTTTACCCCTGCGTTTCGGGGGCGCCGGCCGAAGCCGGCTGGGGCTGGGGT
>JAJXSS010000069.1 GCA_021784455.1 Planctomycetota bacterium | reverse complement strand
TTCCGATCTTACGCCCATTATCTGGCCTGCACCGCCGGCGGACCGGTGGCCCTGCTGCGGGTGGATGCCGGCGGCTTTGAGGTTGAACTGGTCACAGCTCGCCAGCCGGGCGCGGCCGCCCCAGAAGCAGACGATCCGGCCACCGGCATGGATGAACCCGCTCCCGCAATGGGGTCGCCGGTGGAGGTGCTGGACCATCTGGCCCAGACCCGCGGGCTGCACACCGTGCTGGTCCACGGCGATCCGCTCCAGCGGGCCCTGGAGGTTTCGGCGGCGCAACTGACGCTTCTGTGCGGGGCCTACGATGCGGCCCTGGCCGATGCCACGCAGAAATTCCGTGAACTGGCCACCTTGGCCCAGGCGGCGGGGCGACTGCTGCCGGCGGGGGCCGTGATGCTGGCCGGCAGCGATGCCCCGCGTGCCGAGGCCGCCTTCAAGCGGCTCAACACCCTCGTCCGCGATCTGTACCCGGCCGGTCTGGCGCTGGCTGGTTGCCAAAAGCAGATGATGCCGGTCCGGGTGGAACGCCTGGCGGCGTTCAACTGGATAGAAGAGTACTGGACCGATCTCAAGGCCTATTTCGAGGAACTGGCCAGCCAGCAGCCACCGGCCCCGGCCCAGACCATCCCGCTTCAAGCCATCCAGGACGGGGAGGCCGCGACCCGCCAAGTTGCCGAGGAAGTGCTGGTCGATCGCGCCGCCCCCCAGGCCCTGAGTGGCCTTGAAACTCCCCGAAGGCGGCGGCCCGAGACCGGCCCCGACTCGGAAGCCGTCGCAACGAGCCCCGCCGCGGGGCAACCTGTCGTGGTTCCCCTCGCCCCCGACCCGCCGGTTCAGACCCAGGTGCCTGCGGCCACAAGCAGCGCCGAGCCCGATCCGGCTCTCCTGATTGCCAGCAGCCTTCCGGGGGCCATCACCCTGGAGGCCCGCTGTCCGCGGCAGAAGGAAGTGCATTTGCTTCTGGACCAGGAGGGGCGGGTGCATCTGCTCAGGCGCGTGAGCCTGGGGCCAGGCATGAGTCCGCAGGCGGCCGCCCTGCACGCCGCAATGGTGGATTTGATCGAAGCCCGCCAGTGGCTCACCGAACACTTAGAGCTCCTCCAGCTCACCCAACGCCAATGCCGTTTCGACGTGACGGCCGCCCCCATCCTGCATCTCCTGGCCGACGAGCCGCGTCTGGCCCGGGCCCTGGCCGGCCGGCTGGGGACGTTCCTCAAGGTGCACCTGGTGCGCTACGTACCGCCGTCGGCGCAGGCGGTGTGGACGAGTGAGGAGTTGAGTTGAGCGGGGCCGCGCTTTCCGGAAGCAGGATCAATGGAACTCCAGATCCAACCTCCCATTCATTTCAAGCACGCGGGCGACCTGCCGGCCCGTTTTGACACAGCCGACCCAAGGACGCCATCGTTTCAGGCGGATCTCCTTGGTTCAGGGTTGGGCGGCAGCGCGGCCGCGCAAATCCATCGCTGATATACCCCGGAACGCGCCGTGGCGTCAACGATCAGTCAGTCTTCCTGTCAAAAGCTCCATGCGTTGGCCCTGGGCCGCGTCCGTCAACGCTTGACCGGCCGGCTGGCCACCGCCAGAACCCACCCCAGGGCGACAAACCACACCGCGTCGAGGAACAAAAAGACCTTGAACACGGGCGGCACGGAACCCGTGGCCCAGTGAAAACCCGTCACCCCCACGTAGGCCAGTTTCAAGAGCATCCCAAACACGATCAGTTTGCGATTGTCCTCCGGCCGGAGCGCCGCTGCCCAGAACATCAGCCCGAAAATTACCAGTTCGGCCGCCGCAAAGTGCACATAGCCCCAATGGTTTGGCGCCGGCACGGCGCACCATCGGAATATCGGCGGGGCTGCCAGCAAGAACGCCAGACCCAGCAGCCCGTCATAGAGCCCCGCCACCGCCAGCAAGCACCTCGCTGTCGCACGCGCGCTCATCAATGGCTCCTTTCCGAAGACATGACCATGGCATCCGACTCCCGCCCGCGCAGATACTTGGCCCGAAACGTCTCATGCCGAAACCGGGTGAAGTCATCGCCGTACAGGCGCACGCCCAACCCCCGGAATCCCTCAGCCAACTCCCTTACCGTCATCGGGTCGGGCTGGAAGGTCACATCGAACAGGGTCATCCGCTCCCACGCACGCTCGGCCAGCAGGCGGCCCTGTTCTTTCAATCGCCGGTACAGCGCCGTGCCCGGGAACGGTGTCGGCAGGGTGATCTGCACGTCGAACAGTTCCGTCTCTTCAACAAAACGATACACCGCGGAGAACACCTCGGGTGTATGGCCATCCAGCCCGAGAATGAAGCAGCCATTGACCCGGATGCCGTGGGACTGGATGCGCAAGATCGCCTCGCGGTAGCGTGGAAAGCGTTTCAGCTTCCAGTCGGTCTTGAGTTCGAGCCGGCGGAGGCCTGTTTCCACGGGGCTTTCCAAGCCGATCAGCACTTCCGCGCAGCCCGCCCGGGCCAACAGGCCCAGCAGTTCCTCATCGTCCGCCACGGAGATATCCGTTTCGGTGAACCAGTGGATGCGCCGCCGAGCGATCTGCGGCAAGAGTGCCTTCCAGTAGGTCTTGTTGACGAACGAATTGTCGTCCGCCAGCTCGATGAAGGGGTGCCGCCAGAGTTCGCGAATGCGGTCGATCTCCGCCAACACCCGCTGGGCCGGCTTCTGCTTGTAATGTTCCGTCAGCAGGATGGAACTGGCGCAGAAGCTGCAGCGAAACGGACACCCCCGCGAAGTTTGCACCGTAAGGCGGTTATACCGGTGCGGGTCCAACAGTTCGTAGGCCGGCAACGGCCCGGCCGCGAGGTCCGCCCCCGGGGCAGCCGGCGCCGCGCGATAAAACGGCCGCAGACGCCCCGCCTGGGCATCCATCACCACCTGGGGCCACATCGTCTCGCCTTCGCCCACCACCACGGCATCACAGTGTTCGATGGCCTCTTGGGGCTCGGCCGTGACGTGCAACCCCCCCAGCACCACTTTCGCGCCGGCGGCGCGGTAGCGGTCCGCCAGGGCATACGCCTCGGTCGCCTGGGCCGTAAACGTCGAGATGGCCACCAGATCGAACGGCTCCAAGGCCCGCAAGTCCCGGATATCCGCCACTTCGCGGTAGGCCACCTCGTGGCCCGGCGGCGTCAGGCTCGCCAGCGTCAACAGCCCCAGGCTCGGTAGCGACGCGATGGCCTTGCTGCGCTCGACAAATCCCGGCAGCGTCAGACCGAGCCGCAGAAGTTCCGGATCGCACGCCCGGATGCCACTCATCGCGATCAGGCCGATCTTCATGACAAACCCCCTCACACAACCCGGTCACACCCCCGCCCGCAGCAGGGCCGTCAACAAACAGGCCACGCCCGTGAGCAAGCTCGCCACCGGGATAAAAAACAGGTGACGCACAGGTTTCTTCCAAGCCGCCAGATAACAGATGGTGGACATGGCCATCGCCCCGACGATCACCAGCAGCGAGGAGGCCCGCACCAGCATACTGTCCGTTGGCAGGGCCCACAGACGAACCGTGGCCGCCGCCACCAGATTGATCAGTCCTGTACCGAAAAACGCGATGTGCCCCAGCCGGGTCATCCGCCGCCGCCACGATCCATACCCGCCCAGCCAGTCTTCGCGATGAAAAAACAACCCCTGCGCCGTGCCGCTCACGAGCCCCGCCAGAATCAACCACCACGCAAAAACGAGGTTGATGGCCATGCTTCGGCCCGGATTATACCTGTTCGCATGCCGGCAAGTTGCTGGCGGATATCCGCGCCTGTCTCCGGCCAATCTGAAGCCCTCGCTCGGTACTGGGCTGACAGGAAGGGGCGGCTGAATCTGCCCCTCTCCGCAACCGCTGCCCGCTAAGACAACCGGTTAATCCGCCCTGCTGCCGGGGAGTACGGCGCACTGATGGTACAGATCGCCCAGGGCGTGGCGGATATTCCCATGGTGCCGGCGGAACAGGTCTCTCAATCCGAACTGCATCCCCTCCTGCGGCGCCAGTTCGCGCACCAGATCCTCAAGCAACTCGATGCTCGTCGTGCTCCTGACCAGGGTCGGCAGGCGGCCGGGGCGGTGCGTCGTGATGATCAGCCCGCCGGCCCAGCGGGTCCGGCGCTGGAGTGTTCGCCAGCGCCACCAGCCCAGCCGGTCCGCCCCATCCAGGAGCACCACTTCGCGGGGCCCAACCGGGCGCAGGCGGGCGACCATGGCCGGCCAGTCGAGCACCACATCCTGGTTGTCCACACCGAACCACAGCGTCTGGAACCCCGCCCGCTGCAGGTGAGGCACAAGATCCTGAAGCAGCGTCGTCTTGCCCGAGCCCTGGGGACCCACAATAGCCCCCCGGAACTCCAATCGCCGGATCCGGGCCAGCAGTTGAGGCCAGTCTTCCCCCTGCGGCCGGTAACGGACCGCCAGCACCCGTTCGCTGCGAAATGGATTCTCCCGTGCTTTCATCGGGGCATCGATGGGAACCGCCGCCGCCACCATTGTCCAAACCCCCGGCTTCCTGGCCCGGGAAAGGGTGTGACTCCGTTCTTGGAGGCTTCCGTGGGCAATTCCACTTCCTTGCCGCCGGGCCCGATGGTGATCTCAAGCCGCTGGGCCAGGTTGCCCGGCTCGAGCACCAGTTCCAGGGCCCACACCAGCGAGATCAGCTTGCCCGAGAAGCTGTAAGGCTGGCCGGGCAGCGTGAACTGGAAAATCTGCGAGTCCGTCGGCTGCGGATTGTCAAAACGCTGCACGCTGACCGTCTTCACATCGCGTGTGCCTTTGCCCTGGGTGTACCAGATCAGCCGCACCTCGGCCGAGCGGGGCGGCTGGTCCACCTGCCACGAGGCGATGCCCTCCAGCGCACTTCCGGGGACAAACGCCGTCTGGTTCTGATAGGTTTCCAGTCTCAATTCGCTCATGCGCCCACCTCCTGAGACGGCGGCAAAGGCGTCACCGTTACTGCAAATGCCTCCTTCACATCCGGCCAGTGCGGAATCTCCCCATGCACCACGACCTCCCACTTGATCTGGTTGTGGGGTGCCTCAAAGCTGTGCATCGTGTCCCCCGGTATTTGCGCTGTAACCTCGCCACTGCCGAACTGGGCCGGATCGGTGAGTTCCGCCAGGGGAATGCGGGCAAAGACGCGCGTATCCGTGACGGTGCTGGTCCCGCGCTGAAACTCGGCTGATTCGGTCCCGGTCAGATATACCTGCACGCGGCGCAACCGGCCCAGGTTCCCGGCCATCCGCCACTGCACTTGCACCTGCCCCCCCAGCGGCGCGCTGCGGCGGCTGACCGTCACCCAGCAGCGCGGGTTAAACAGTGTCAGGACCATGTACCCCGCGCCGCCCGCCGTCGCCAGCCCTACCAGGATGAACGGCACGGCGAACAGCGTCAGGCCGCCCGCCGCCAGCCAGCCCCAACCCGGACCGCCACGCCACAGACTCACCACCTGCGGCACCAGGAAGCCGTACACCATGCCGTTCCATCCGGCCGCAAAGACCAGCAGGAACACCGGCACGAGCCACCGCGGGTTGTCCCGCTTCAGCGCGACTGGCCCGTCGCTGAAGGCCGGGCTGTCGGCGGCCCCGGCCGCCGGCGCACTGAGCGCTGCACTGGGCGCCCTACCACCTGCGCCGGCCCCACCATACCCATCCACCACTGCCCCGGCCCGCCGCCGCCAGCGCCGCACGGTGTAGATGCCTGTACCCGTCAGCCCAGCCAAGCCCACCAGCGGGAAGAGCGATACCAGCAGCACCACCCAGATCGGCTCGTTGAACTGCCGCGACAGCACCGCCTCCAGCGGGTTGGCCGGGTTCACGTAGCACGTGCGGTGTGCGCCGGCCGGATACTGCCGGACCAGCCGGACCCAGCGGCCATAGTCGCTCGATGAGCCGGTGGAAAAGTCGAACCGGTCCGACTGGTACATCCGGCCATGAAACCGATAGGTGAACAGCACATCCATGCTGTAGGTGGGGCCGCTGCTGTGCCGGCCGCTGCTGCCCGGATGCGTGCGCACGGCGCTGGAGACCACGGTGCAGGTTACGGCCGGCCAGGAGCGCGCCGCATGAATCGCCACAAGCGGCCGAATCACCGACAGATAGAGAAACAGCCCCCCCATCGCCAGAAACGCCCCGAATAGCACGGTCATCCCCAGCACCGGAGATTTGCTCCCGCCGGCAGATATCGGCCCCTGGGCCACGCCCCCTTCGGCGGCTTCGCCCCTGCGCGTTGCGTCGCCCGGCCGCCATGTGATGTACAACCCCCTGGCCCCCCACACCACCAGGATCAGCGGGACCAGCGCGATCAGGCCAATCCACCATGGCCCGGGTTTCAGCAGGGCTTTGGACGGATTGGCCGGATTCACATAGCACGTCCGCACTGTCCTGGCCGGATACCGGCTGGACGCCATCGCGGCCTCACTATAGCCCCCATACCTGTGGCTGGATTGCCCCGTATACTTCCTGCCGGCGACCTGATATTCGTAGGAAATCTCAACGGTGTAGGAATAGTTCTGCGCGTGTGAATTCCGCACCACCCGGCTGGACATGATCGTGCACGGGGTGGCCGGCCAGGACCGTTCCTGCAGGTTGTGCCAACCCAGCCACAGAAAAAGCACGCAGAACACCACCCCCACCGCCGCCAGAATCGCCCACAGCAGCGATCGAACCACCTTGCGTGCTGGTGATATCAACCTCACCATTCCAATTCGCCGTTCGCCCCCGTCCAGCATCCAGCCAGCCATGACCGCCTCTGCAGCCCGTCCACCGGGACAGCGCCACGTAAACCGGCCCATCATAACACCCCATGACCGCTTCATTTCCCTCTGCCAATCTGGCACCTGCCATCCTTGCTGGGATAATGTTGTCAGGGGCCACCCCCGATTTTGCCCCATCCGCAGGGGTGGCTGAGGCTTGAGCTTTGCTCAATCGTTGGGGTCAGACAGGAATACCTATGGCCGTCAAGTTTCAGGATTACTATCAGACGCTGGGCGTGGATCGCAAGGCCTCGCAGGAAGAGATCCAGCGCGCCTATCGCAAGCTGGCGCGGCAATATCATCCCGACATCAACAAGAGCCCCCAGGCCGAGGCCAAGTTCCGTCAGATCGGCGAGGCCTATGAGGTCCTCAAGGACCCCACCAAGCGGCAGAAGTACGACACGCTGGGCCGAAACTGGAAAGCGGGGCAGGAATTCAACCCGCCGCCGGGCTGGGAGAACGTGCGCTTCCGCGTGGATCCCGATGGGGGGCAGGGCTTTTCCTTCAAGACCGGCGGCGGCCAGTTCAGCGACTTCTTCGATGCCATCTTCGGCGGCATGGGTGCCGCGGCCGGCAATCACTCGGGCGGCGGCGGGATGGAGGACCTCTTCGCCCGCATGCAGCAGCAGGCCGGCCGGGGGCGCCGCCGCTCGGCCCGATCCGCCGTGGAGCCGCAGGAGAGCGCCGCCGAGGCCAACGTGACCATCAGCCTCAGTGATGCCTACCACGGGGCCAGCCGCGCGATCAGCCTGCGCCGGCCGGATGGCCAGGAGCGCACCCTCACGGTCAAGATCCCCCCGGGGATTACGAATGGCGCCACCATGCGGCTGAAAGGGGCGGCCGGTGATGGGGTGGACCTGCTCCTGCACGTGGCGATTGCTGCGCACCCCGACTTCGAACTCGACGGGGCGAACCTGATCCGCGACCTGCCCCTGGCCCCCTGGGAGGCCGCGCTGGGGGCCAAAGTGGAAGTGCCCACCATGGAAGGCCAGGTCACCCTCACCATTCCCCCCGGAAGCGCTTCGGGCCAGAAACTGCGCGTGCGGGGCAAGGGTCTGCCGGGCAAGTCGGGCAGCCGCGGGGACCTGCTGGTGCGACTCAAGATCGTCACGCCCCGCGACCTCAGCGATGAAGAGAAGAAGCTATGGGAACAGTTACGCGAGAAATCGCCGTTTAAGCCGCGGCCGTAGGTTCGGGCTTGCCCGGATGCATGAGGTGTGCGGCCGTTCCCAAGATAATCAGCCGGGGCGGAACCTACCCCCGGATCGCCCGCGGAATGCGAGACAAGATGATGGATTTCAATAAACTGACACAGAAATCGCAGGAAGCCCTGCAGCAAGCCCAGAACCTGGCCGTGCGTCTGGGGCACAGCGAGGTGGACGATCTGCACCTGTTGGCGGCCCTGGTGGCCCAGGAGGACGGGCTGATCCCGCGTCTCTTGACGCGGCTGAACCGCCCGGCGGATGTGGTGGCGGCGGAAGTGCAGCGGCAGCTTCAGAAGCGGCCCAGCGTCTCGGGCCCCGGGGCCCCCGGTAGTGAGCCGGGAAAGGTTCTGATTACCCAGCGGCTGAGCCAGATTCTGGTCGAGGCCGAGGCCCAGGCCAAGCGGCTGAAGGATGAGTATGTCTCGGTGGAGCATCTGGTGCTGGCCATGCTGAGCCACGCCGGTTCCGGATCTTCCGGGAGCACCGGGGGCTCCGGGGGTGGGCGCATATTGAGGGATCTGGGCATCACCCGCGAGGTCTTCCTTGAGGCCCTGACCCAGGTGCGGGGCAACCAGCGCGTCACCAGCGCCACCCCGGAGGGCACCTATGAGGCCCTGTCCCGCTACGGCCGGGACCTGGTGGATCTGGCCCGCACCAACAAGCTCGATCCGGTCATCGGCCGGGATGGAGAAATCCGCCGCGTCATCCGCATCCTGTCGCGCAAGACCAAGAACAACCCCGTGCTTATCGGTGAGCCGGGGGTGGGCAAGACGGCCATCGTCGAGGGCCTGGCCCAGCGCATCGTGCGCGGAGATGTGCCCGAGGGCCTCAAGGACAAGACGGTCTACGCCCTGGACATGGGCTCCCTGCTCGCGGGCGCCAAATTCCGGGGGGAGTTCGAAGAGCGGCTCAAGGCCGTGCTCAACGAGATCAAGCAGTCCGAGGGGCGGGTGCTTTTGTTCATTGATGAACTGCACACCATTGTGGGGGCCGGTAAGGCCGAAGGGGCCATCGATGCGGGCAACATGTTGAAGCCCATGCTGGCCCGGGGCGAACTGCACTGCATCGGGGCTACCACGCTGGATGAATACCGCCAGCACATCGAGAAGGATGCCGCCCTGGAGCGGCGCTTCCAGCCCGTGCTGGTCGAGCCGCCCAGCGTGGAGGACACCGTTTCCATTCTCCGGGGGCTGAAAGAGCGTTTCGAGGTGCACCACGGGGTGCGCATCCACGACAACGCCCTGGTGGCCGCGGCCACGCTGTCGCACCGCTACATCGCCGACCGGTTCCTGCCCGACAAGGCCATCGACCTGGTGGATGAGGCCTGCGCCATGATCCGCACCGAGATCGACTCCATGCCCGCGGAGCTGGATGAGGCCACGCGCCGGGTGATGCAGTTGGAGATCGAGGAGGCCGCCCTCAAGAGGGAGAGCGACCCGGCCAGCCAGTCGCGGCTGGCGACGCTCCAGAAGGAACTGGCCCAGGAGCGTGAGAAGGCCACCACCCTGCGGGCCCAGTGGGATAACGAAAAAAGGGAAATTCATCAGGTCCAGGGCGTGCGCGAAGAGATCGAGAAGGTCCGCCAGCAGATTGAAGAGGCCCAGCGTCAGCACAACCTCGACCAGGCGGCCGAACTCAAGTACGGCCGGCTGCCCGAACTGGAAAAGAAACTGGCCCAGGCCGCCCCCGGAAATGCCACCCCCGGAAGTACCCGCGCCCCCGGAAGTACCCGCGCCCCCGGAAGCCCCGGCGCCACCGAAAGTCCCGCAGGCAGGCGCCTGGTGCGTGAGGAAGTGACTGAAGAGGAGATCGCTCAGATCGTCGCACGCTGGACGGGTGTGCCCGTCACACGGCTTCTGGAATCCGAGCGGGCCAAACTGCTCAAGCTGGATGAGGTGCTGCACCAGCGCGTGGTGGGCCAGGATGAGGCCGTCCAGCTCGTGGCCGATGCCGTGATCCGGGCCCGGGCGGGCATCAAGGACCCCAAGCGGCCCATCGGCTCCTTCATCTTCCTGGGCCCCACGGGTGTGGGCAAGACCGAACTGGCCAAGGCCCTGGCCCAGGCCCTGTTCGACACCGAAGAGAACATGATCCGCATCGACATGAGCGAGTACCAGGAAAAGCACACCGTCTCGCGCCTGGTGGGTGCCCCCCCCGGCTATGTCGGTTACGAAGAAGGCGGCCAGTTGACCGAGGCCGTGCGCCGGAAGCCCTACAGCGTGCTCCTGTTCGATGAGATTGAAAAGGCCCACCACGATGTGTTCAACGTGCTGCTCCAGATCCTGGATGATGGCCGGTGCACCGATGGCCAGGGCCGGACGGTGAACTTCAAGAACACCGTCATCATCATGACCAGCAACATCGGCTCCCAGTTCCTCCTGGAAGATGCCATGGAAGGTGGGGACCTGACCGAGAAGACGCGCAACAGCGTGATGAGTGCGCTGAGGCAGCACTTCCGGCCGGAGTTCCTCAACCGCGTGGATGACATCGTGATCTTCAAGCCCCTGTCGCTGGACCAGATCAAGAAGATCATCGACCTGCTCACCACCGATATGGCCCAGCGCCTGGCCGAGCGCAACATCCAGCTTCAGCTCAGCGAGGCGGCCAAGACCCTGGTGGCCGAGGAGGCCTACGACCCGGTATACGGGGCCCGCCCCCTGAAACGCTTCCTGCAGCACCAGATCGAGACCCGCATCGGCCGGGCCATCCTGGCCGGGGAAGTCCCCGAGGGGGCCACGATCCAGGTCGTGGAATCCGGGGGCGAACTGGGGATCAAGGTCGCCTCGTAGGGCATGCTCTACAGCAGTTCTTGTCCGCCAACCGTCTGTGAGATATCGTAAGTTATCCGGCCTTTTCCCTGGAGACAGCCATGAGCCTGCAAGAGCTCGAGTCCGCCGTCCGCCAGTTGCCTGCCGATGAATTGGCCGCCTTCGCACGCTGGTTTGAAGAGTACGCGGCGGACGCCTGGGACCGCCGAATCGAAGAGGATATCCGCGCCGGGCGTCTGGATGATCTGGGGCGCCGGGTCGATGCTGACTTCGAGGCGGGGCGGTGCAAGCCGCTATGAATCATTTCGCCACCCCTGAGTTCTGGCACTGCTACCATCAGTTGCCCCCGGAAGTCCGTGACCTGGCGGACAAGACCTTCGCTTTGCTGCGCCGGGATCCGCATCACCCGTCGCTTCGGTTGAAGAAGACCGGCTCGTTCTGGTCGGCACGGATCGGCCTGCGCTACCGGGCCCTGGCGCGCGACCGGGCGCAAGGCCTGGTCTGGTTCTGGATCGGATCCCACGGCCATTACGATCACCTGCTCGCGCGATAGGGGGTTCTCACCCAGCCCCCGATCCTGTCCCCTGCCTGCCCTGCCGTGTGGCCCTGCTTGTCATCGCACGGTCGCCTGCCAACAATTGGAACTGCTGTATGGGGCCCCCACCAACCACATGTTCGCCAGCCATCCCGCCCCGGATCGACATGGTCCCCGGCCGGGCGGTGACGCTGAGCCGCATTCAAAAGACGTTCCCCGGCGGCGTTCAGGCCATCGCCGGCCTCGACCTGCACGTGGCCCCCGGCGAGTTTGTCGCCCTGCTGGGACCCTCGGGCTGCGGCAAGAGCACGCTGCTGCGCCTGGTGGCAGGTCTGGACCAGCCGGAGGGGGGCCAGGTGCTGATTGATGGCCAGCCGGCCCGCCTGCAATCGGGCCAGAGGCAGGGGCTGGCCTTCGTTTTCCAGGATGCCCACCTGCTGCCCTGGCGCGATGTGCTGGCCAACGTGGCCCTGCCCTTGGAACTGATGGGCGTGGCCGCCGGCCCGCGGCGCAAGGCCGCGGGCTTGGCCGTGGAACAGGTCGGCCTCTCCGACGCGATGCATCGTTATCCCGCCCAGCTCTCCGGGGGCATGCGCATGCGCGTGTCCCTGGCCCGGGCCATGGTGACCAACCCCCAGCTTCTGTTACTGGATGAGCCTTTTGCCGCCCTGGATGAGATTACCCGCCAGGGGTTGGATGAGCAGCTTCGCGGCCTGTGGCTTGAGCGCCGCATGACCATCCTGTTCGTCACCCACGCCATCGCCGAGGCGGCGTTCCTGGCCCAGCGGGCCCTTGTGCTGACTCGGCGCCCGGCCCGCGTCGTCCTGGACCATACGATCGACTTGCCCCTTCAGCGCTCGGGGTCACTGCGAGGTACCCCCCAGTTCGCCGCCCAGACCGCCCAGTTGTATGAAGCCCTGCAACGCGGCGATCGCGATGGAACTGCATGATCTCTGATCGCTGATGTCTGGCCGCTGGTCCGTGCGACGATCCCCCGCCCCCACCACACCACCAGTTCACCCAATCGCCGCTACACTTTGCCCATGGCTACCTCCCGCCCATCCTGGCTGCGTCTGGGCCTGCCCCCGGTGGCGGTGTTCCTGGCCTCGATGGCCATCGCCCAGGGCATTGTGGAGTTGAAGCTGGTACCGGCGTGGCTGCTGCCTCCCCCGACGCGCGTCTTGGCGGCCCTGTGGAACCAGTGGTCCGTCCTGGGCCCGGCCCTGTGGTTCACCACACGGGCGTCCCTGGCAGGCTTCGCCTTGAGCGTGCTGGTCGGCGTGGGCGCGGCCGTGCTGATGGTCAGCTCACGCTGGGTGCAGCGGGCGTTCTACCCCTACGCCGTCTTTTTTCAGACTGTCCCTATCATCGCCATCGCCCCCCTGCTGGTCATCTGGTTCGGCTGGGGCATGCAGACCATCATCATTGCGGCCTTCATCGTCTCGATTTTCCCCGTCCTGGCCAACGCCCTCACGGGCCTCTTGTCTACCGATCCGGCCCTGAAGGATCTGTTCCGGCTGTACGGGGCCTCGCGCTGGGCCACGCTTTTCAAGTTGCGCCTGCCGGCCGCCCTGCCCAGCATCATGACCGGTCTGCGCATCGCCGGTGGCCTGGCCGTGATCGGGGCTATCGTGGCCGAGATGGTGGTGGGCCAATCGGGGCTGGGGGCCGCCCTGGCCGAGGCCCGCCAGCGGCAGAACACAGATGTGGTCTTTGCCGGCGTCCTGCTGGCGGCCTTCCTGGGTCTGGGATTCTTCGCGTTGGTCAACCTGCTGGCCCACCTGGTGCTGCACCGCTGGCACGCCTCGGAACAGTGAGATGAACCACGAAAACACGAAGGCACGAAAAAGACAGAGCAAGAGGGAAGATGAATTGAGCCACCAAGGGCACAAAGTAAAAAGTAAGCCTCCTCAGCAGAATCTGTGGGTGAGTTCCGGCTCGGGTAGCTCGCCAAGCTGGTGATATAAGGCCACTTCGATGGCCTGGAAGGTGCGGAAGCCAAACGCTTTTCTG
>JAJXSS010000484.1 GCA_021784455.1 Planctomycetota bacterium | reverse complement strand
CCGATCTTAGCACGGGATTCTGTATTGACAACCCAAATTTTGAAACATTTTTCCATCAGAATCCCGACAACCGGTAACATGGTCCCGTCGCCTTCGGCCACGACCCTGGCCCCTGGCCCACCCGTGTCACGCGCCCCGAGGAATGACCATGGCTCGACCTTCCAAGCGTTCCCAGCCCGCCCGACCCCATCAAGACCAGCCCTTGATCGTGGTGGCCGCCCGCAACTGGGAACATTTCAGCCCTGAGGTGGGCCGTGCCCTGCTGGAGGAAGCCGCCCTGCGCGGCTGGCGCCTGGTCGATCTGACCCTGACCGATGGGTTCCTCCCCCCCGAGCAGTCCCCCGCCGGCGCCATCGTCAACTGGCTGCCCACCGACCCCCCGGTGGTCCACCTGCGGCAGATGGGCTGCCCCGTGGTGCGCCTGGGCCGGCTGGAACACCCTGATGATCATCAAGTCCCCGTGATCCTGCCCGACTACCCCCAGATCGGCCGCATGGTGGCCCGGCATTTCGCCGACCGCGGTTTCCGCGACATCGTCCTGGTGGGCTATCAGAGCGCCCTGGTGGTGCCCCTGATCGACCAGGGCCTGCGCCCCCTGGCCACCGAACTGGGTTGCACGTGCCACCTCTATGAATTCGGCCAAAAGGACATTCCCCCGCGCAACGATCCGGCCCGCGCCCGGTTGCACGATCAACGCGCCCGTGAACTGACCACTTGGCTCAAGTCTCTGCCCAAACCCCTGGCGCTGCTGGTCTGCCATGATTTTCTGGGCGCCCAGGTCTGCATGATGTGTCTCCGCGCCGGCTACGCCGTTCCTGAAGAAATTGCCATCCTGACCTATGCCAGTTCCGCCGCCCAATACGCCATGGCCCCCGTGCCCCTTTCGGCCATCGCGCTCGACCAGCCGTTGATGGCCCGCACGGCCATCCAGCGGCTCGATGACCTCCTGCACGGCCGGCCCGGCCCCGAGCGCACCGTGGTTGCCCCCCAGGAGATTGTGCCCCGCCGATCCACCGACATCCTCGCCGTCGACCATCCCCTGGTCGCCCGCACCGTGCGCTTTCTCTGGGACTATCTGGATCAGGACCTGTCGGTGGACGAGATCGCCCGCCAGATGAAAACCCCCCGCTACAAGCTCGAACGCCTCTTCCATCGCCACTTGAAACGCGGCATCAACGCCGAACTCCGCCGCGCCCGCCTGGAACGCTTCTGCCGGCTGCTGCGCACCACTTCGCTCCCCCTGGTCCAACTGGCCCCCCAAGTGGGCTTCAACTCCGAGGTCTACCTGGGCGAAGTCTTCCGCAAGACGTTCGGCCTGACCCCGCGCCGCTACCGCCTCCAGGCCAGACACACCATCGCCCCCCCCACCCAGGGCGAACCCGCCCCCACCCCCTCCACCACCTGAAATGCAGCCCCTTCTTCGGGCCACCGCGTCTTCGGGGTTCACCCCTCTTCGCTTCCATTCCATCGAAAGTCGAAAATCAGAAATCGACAATCCTCTCCCTCCCCGCGCTCAGTGCGCCTCGGGGCCCGGTGGTGGCGGCTCGCCCACATTGTGGTGGTTCACCACCGAGCCATCATCCAAGGCATTGCGTTTCATCTGCGGGAGCACCCTGAAGAAACGGATCAGATCCCGGGTTCCGCCCCAGGTCAACCAGACCGTGGTGATGATCCCGATCAGCACGGGCAGCAGGATATTGCGGATATTCCAGTAAGTGCCCCAGACGCCCAGGGGCCAGGGGTGAATCAGATACCACAGGCTCATGACCACAAACACCACAAACCAGAACATGCTGTAGGCAAACAGACCCCCCGAGATGAACTTGTCGCCGCGCGTGAACTCACGGTCGAAGCCCAGAATTCCCCGCCAGTTCAACCGGCGCTGGGCGCTGGGCGGCGAAGCTCCTTCAATGGCGTAGGGGCCGCGGTGCAGCATGCGGTCCATGTTGAAATTTTCCTTGCAGGTCAGCAGCGATACCACCGCATAGGTGCTGGCCGCCAGGAACATGGCCCAGAAATTGATCACCATCCCGTTCATCGGGAACTGGGCGGTGTGCCGCATCAGGTAGTGCTGAAGGACCGCCAGGTGCCCCCCGTGTTCCTGCCAGCGGGCCAGAGCGTGCAGCAGCGCCGGAGCCAGCGTGTCCTTCCAGGCCTGCTGGATGGCGAAGCCTCCCAGGGCCAGGCTGGAACCGGTGATCATGCCCGCCCAGGCCGCCGGGGCCGTTCCCTTCTTCCAGTACAGCCCGCCGATGATCGCGCACCCGGCCCCGGCCACGAACACGGCCCCCACCAGGTTCAGGTACATCAGGATGTACTCGGTCTCTTGAAACAGCAGGCTGAAAGAGAAGGCGAAAACCGCCACCCCCACAATGGACCAGCGCAGCAGACGGATGTGCTGTTCGGGCGTGAAGGCCTTGGTCTTGCGAAAGGGCAGGATCACATCCTGGATGAAAATGCTGCCCCAGGAATGCATGTAGGAAGTATCGCACGACACGGCGGCAAAGAAAATGATGGCGGCAAAAACACCTTTGATGCCGGGGGGCAACAGAAAAGCCAAGGCCACCGGGACCGTCATTTGCTCCTGCATTTGCGCCCCGGGGATCATCTTGATCTGCTGCTGCACCCGGGCCGCGCCGGCCGCGAAGTCCGGGCTGTGCAGGTAGGTAAAGGCGCAGATGGCCAGCAGCGCAATCATCACGTTGAACGAAATCACCCGCCAATTCCCCAGAATGGCCCCCATCTTGGCCTCGTGGGCACTGGCCGCTGAAGAACGGAAGGCATGGCCACCCTGAAACGCCAGTTGGCCGTAAACGATGCCGAAAAGCCCGATCAGCACGAACCAGATGTTGAAGTCGGCGGCCTTGGCCGTGTCGAAGGGGTTCAACAGGGACTGACCCTTGGGGGCCTGCGCCATGGCCGCGGCAATCTCCGGCCAATGAAACATTCGC
>JAJXSS010000068.1 GCA_021784455.1 Planctomycetota bacterium | reverse complement strand
GCGACAAACCCAGCCCCTCCGCCGCCGCCACCACCGTCAACTCTTTCCGCTGAACCCGCCGCAGCACGTCCCGCCGGTCACATTCCCTTCCCGACATCCGAAGTTCATCCATTCCCGCTGGTATACCCCAGCCTGGGGGGTGACACTTCTACTTCGGCTAAGGGGTGACAATTCTACTTCGGTACAACACACCCCCGGAAGCCACCCTTGCCATTTCAAAGCCAAATGCTATATTCCTTTTGTCTGCCCTGGGGATGGTCCCCGGGTATTTCTGACCCGCCGAACTAGAATTGTTTTACCGCGTCGCGTGTGGACTTGGGCACCAGGAAGGCCAATCGTGGCCGGCCGCGCTGCCGCAGCCTAACGCGTCCCCTGCGCGGCCATGGCCGGCTTCGGCAGGCCGCCGCTGACGCGCCCCGGTAAAACAGATTTTCTGTCCGTCCCGTGAGATAACACATGAAACCAGCCAATTGCTTTTTAACAGTAATGGCGTTGTACTTTGGCCTTTCGCTCTGGAACATGACGGCCTGTGCGGGGATGCTCACGCAATGCGCATCGGAAGTAGTTGTCAACGGAACGACAAAATCAATCAGCACGGCGGGGCCTGTAAGTTTGAGCGACAGCGGAACATCGGGGGGCGAGACCTGGACGGCGTCCGGCACGGCTTCCGCAAGCGCAAGCCCGGGGGCCAACCACAATTATGCATACGCAAAGGCGGATGTTTCGGCTGGAACACTGGGCCTGCAAAGTGAAGCATCAGCACAAGCCTACAGCGATTGGTCTGACTACGTAACCTTCACTTCGAGCAATCCCGCGGTCACATCGGCTGACGTTCAGGTTACTTTCAATCTTGATGCCACAGAGTCGACAGTGGGAGGCAACTGGGGGGAAGAGGCTGGCGTTTGGCTGCCCAGCGCGCCGCAATATACATCTTTGCCGGTCGGCTGGCAGGTCTCACAATACTATGGGAACGAGTTGGTCTATAGCGCTCAGCCGCAGACGACTGCCGGATTTTCGCCCTCTCCTTCAACCGCATTGACCATCGACACTGTCGTCAATCTGAATCTATCTCTTGAAATAGGCGTTTCATTACAAACCAACGCAAAGGCAGTTGTTTACGACAATGGTGCTCTTGGTTTGCCCCTTGACAGCAGCGTCACCCTGGACGCAAGTAACACTGCCCTCTACGGCATTAGTATCATGACTCCCGGAGTCTCTTACACGGATAACAGCGGCTTTGCATATCCCACTAACGTCATTAATACCCCCGAGCCTCCTTCCATTCTCTTACTTGGAGCGGGAATCCTGGCCCTGGGGGTTTTGAAGCAGATTGCTTTCAGGGCCAAACCCGCAGCCTGCTGACAATTACTCCTTGCCGGGCCCAGCGGCAACGGGTCCTTATGCAATCCTGTTTGGCCCAGCGGTAGCTGTGTGGCACGCATGCCATCCAAGCGGCGTGAAGAGCCGGGCTGAAGGGAGGGGCAAGCGGGCGAGCGGTCCCTGGCCCCATCAGGTTCCGTTGGCCCCGGTGTCACCGGTGTCGTTGGCCGGCGCGGGGGCGGGTTCGGGGGGCAGTTCCCGGCCGCCGGCGGGGCCGTCGCCGGTGATCTCTTCGAGGGCGGTGCCATCGGAGCCGTGGCGCAGGAAGAGATAGATCCAGGTGTGGGCGCTGAAGTAGAAGGCGATGGCGAAGGCGGCCAGCAGGCCGATACACAGGTGGACCCAGATGCCCACCAGGACGCCGGCCATTTTGGCCAGGGGGCTCAGGACGGAGCTGTCCATGTCGTAGGAGAGGGCGCCGAGGACGGGGGCGGGCATGATGGCCTCAAAGCGGTTGAGGCCGGGGACGGTATCGCGCAGGACGAGCAGGCCAACGAAGAAGTGGGTGGCGGCCAGGGTGAGAAAGACGACGACGGTAAGGAACAACTGGCAGACGGCGCCGTAGACGAGGGTGAGAATGGTGTAGAAGGACCAGCGGAAGGGCTGGCGGTAAAGGTAGTTGAAGGCGCGGCTGACGGCGTCGATGGCATCGGCGCCTTCGACGGCGAGAGCGGGATAGAGCAGGCCGAAACCGCCGGCCAGGCCGATGACCAGGAGGGCGATCATCAGGCCCAGGAGCAGGGCCAGGCCGAAACCCAGGCCGCCCAGCACATCCAGGCCGGGCCAGTTGAACAGGAGGGCGCCGCCGAGGATGAGGACAAGGGCGATGAGGCCCACGAGAATGACGGGCAGGAGCGGGGCCAGCAGCAGCCAGACCCAGCGCCGGCCGGCAAAGGCGAAGGCCCGGCCGGTCAGCCCGCCCTGGCCCTGGCCGGCGGCATCCAGGGCGCTCATGCGGGCCAAGGCGCCGCCGAAGAGAGCCCACAGGCCCAGGCCATAAATGCCGTAGATGAGTAGGAACCAAGTGTGGCGCCAGGCCAGCCAGACGGGAATGGTGACCAGCATGTCGCGGACGGCGCCGATGACGGAACTGCGGCCCATGGGGGCGATACCGGCCAGGGCGGTCAGGCCGAGGTTGAGGGAGGTGGCGGCGCGGATCATGCGTTGGAAACCGTCCAGTTCAGCCGCCAGTCCGGTGGCGAAGACCCCTTTGGGTTCCAGGGCCCGCAGGGCCTGGATTTTGCTCAGGCGTTCGCGGCGGAGGTCATCCAGGCTGCGGCGGAACTGGGCCGGGGGCAGCTTTTGGCGGACCAAGGCGTCGTAGCGCTGGGCGAAATAGGCGTTGATCTGGGGCAGGACGGCCTTGGGGAGGCTTTTCAGGGGGATGGCATGGACATCGGGGACGATGTCGCGGAGTTCGCCGGTGAGGCGTTCTTTGAGCCAGTACTGGCGGCTGGTGAGCCACTCGTCGAACTGGGCGGGGGAGAGGCTGGAATATTGTTCGAGTTCGCCGGGGTAGACGCGGCCACGGGCCCCGGCGACTTCGTCCAGGGCCCAGCCGCCGAGATACAGCAGCAGGACCAGGAGCAGGGCCACCATCAGTTTGGGGGCGTGCAGGGCCATGCGGAAGGACCGGAACAGGCGCAGGACGGGCAGAGCGCTGGCCCAGTCGATTTCTTCGAGTCGGACACGTTGGATCGGTTGAGGCATGGCGTGGCCCGGGAAGGGTTGGGAGCCGTCGGGCGCTGCCCGGTGCAGGGCCCGGGTAGACATGATACTCGACCCGGCGCGGGCCGGGCGGGGCAAGGGGTTGGAGGGGTTTTACACAGTGTGGGCCAGAACTTGGCGGTCGGGCGGCAAAGGCGGGGAAGAGTTTAGACCGCACCCGCCTGTTGCGGAGGCTGCGTCTGCTGCTGGTACGTGCCGGGCTGGCCGGATGAGGAAACCAGCCCACCCCCCCTCCCGGGCAACGGGAATTGCCTGGGTCCTGCTGGCGTTGGCGGCGGTCGGAAAGCCCAGGCCCCGCCCGGGGGGCGCGGAAGCGCAGCGGAGCCTTGGTACGGCCGCGGGCTTAGAAGTGGAAGATTCCACCAATGCCCACGTGCACCTGGGCCGGCGGGGGCGAGACCACCACGGGGGCCGGAGCGGGGGCTACCACCGTGCCCGTGGCGGTTTCATAGTGACCGGGCACCCAGACCTGGGTGGTGCGGTTTTCGTAGCGGTCGGGGACCCACACACGCTGCACGCCGCCCTGCTGGATCACCACGGTCTGGGGCGGGCCGCCGTTGGCGGGGTAGCGGGTTTCGACGACGCGGTCGGCGTGGTGGTCCTCATAGTGGCCGGGCTGGACCAAGACCTGAGTGGTGCGGGACTCATAGTGGCCCGGCACCCAGGTCTGCGTGACCACAGGGGCGGGGCTGTAGACCACGGGCGGGTTGTTGTAGATCACCGGGGGACCATAGACGACCGGCGGGTTGTAATAGTCGGGGCCGAAGTTCAGGCCGAAAAACAGGCCGTTGTTCCAGCCATGCCAGTCGTGGTCGCGAAAGCCGCGGTCATGCCAGCGGCCGTGCCAGTCAGCCCGGGCGGGCGCGGCCGCCGCCAGCAGCACGGCCGCCCCCAGAGCCACCACGATCATCCACACGCTGTTACGTGCCATTTTCATAACCAGTCTCCTTTCCCGCCGCATCAGGGCGGTCCAGATCTCACGTTTGGCCGGCCCCGGCTCGAATGATCCTGGCGGGTCCGAGCCTTGGGGCCCCGCGGAGCCGGGGCATTTCTATCAGCCGTTCGACTCCGCCTTCTTCAGGATTTCGGCGATGAACTTCTGCTTCTGCTGGGGTTTCAGGACGGCCATGAAATCCCGCATCAGGAGCACGGTGGTCCGCCGGTAATCCCGCATAGCATCTTGATCAGCATAGTCCAGCAAAACCTTCTGGTCCGGCTGGGGCTTGGCCAGTTCATTCAAGAAAGTTTTTACCTGCGGCAAGCGTGCTTCGCGCACTTGCGCCCGTTTGCGGGCCGCATCGGTGAGCATCTTCTCAAACACCTGCCGCTGGTGGGGATCCAGTTGCAGGGGCTTAGCGAACAATTCGGCCCGGCCGTGGAAGGATTGCAACTCCAGCGCGGTGCGTTTGGCGTTCAAGTACCCCACGTAGAAGAAGACGTTGAAGCCCACGGAAGCCACCAGCAGGATCCAGATCCAAGGGAGCTTCATCGGGCACCTCCCTGGCCCAAGACGGCCTGGGGTGCGGCCCCGTTGGCAGTAAAGCCCAGCAAGGCATCCGAACCACTATCGCCCATATCCATGACGCGGCTGAGACTCGCCCCGGTCCGGCTCAGGTGCTGGCCCTGGGCCAGGCCCTGACCACAGGTAAAGCCGATGACGGAGGCGACGACAATAGCCGCGGCGGCGACCGGCCAGCGCAGGAGCAGATCCCAGCGCTGCCAGCCGGACAGGGCCTGCCCCCGGGGGCGGCGGACCGGCTTCAGCGGCCGGGGGTCCAGAGCGGTGGCCCGGGCGAGCATCTGGGGGGGCACGGGCTGAGCTTCCAGACTGGCCAACTGGCGCAGCTCGGCGACATCCTGGAGCAAGGCGGGGTCCTGGGTCATCTGCAGATCCAAGAGGTCCTGCAGGGCCTGGGGGGCCGAGCCATCGAGGTAAGCCGCCAAGTCGTTGCAATCCACGGCCGGGGCAGGAGGACTCTTGGTGCGGCCCAGCCGCTGCCAAAGCAGCCGGTCTTCAGGGTTGCCATCCGTCACATCGCTCATAGCAGGTCCTCACTTGGTATGTACGATTTGGGGGCGGGGGGTATCCCCGCGTTTGGGGCTCAGGGTCTATTTTGTTTGCCAAAGTGTAAGCGCAGTTTTTCCAAAGCTTTATGTTTCATACTCCGGACGGTCTGGGCATCGACGCCCAGGAACTGGCTGGCCTGGGCAACACCCATCTCGCGGTCGAAGAGCAGGTGCAGGACCAGGGTTTGGCGGGGCGAGAGCAGGCCGGGGGGGATGGCGACGGGATCCGGCGCGTCCAAGGGGGCCGAACGGCCGGGCAGTTGATCGGCCAGGGCCTCGGACAGGGGGACGGTGGGCAAGGAGCGGCGGCGCAGCACATCGATGGTGGTGCTGCGGGTGACGATGGTCAGCCAGGTACTGAGCGAGGCCCGGCTGGGGTCGAAGGTGCGCAGGAGGGCGAGGTCATCTTTGACCAGGCGCAGGAAGACCTCCTGCACGACATCTTCGGTCAGGAGGTGGACATCCTGGCGGGTGCGGTTGGCCAGTACGCGTCGGGCGGTGCCATGAATCAAGGGGCCATAGCGGCGTACGAACGCCTCCCAGGCGTCCGGCCGGCGATCCAGACAGGCTTGGAGTTCTTCACCCACAGGTGATAAGCATACTCCGCCGGGGCCTAGGGTGCGGGTTGGGAGGCGGCGACCGGCGCGGGCGATTGGGCGGTGGGCACGAGGCGGCCGGTGGCGCGGACCAGGTCGAGGTAGAAGACGGTGCGGTCGAAGGAGGCGCTGGCCAGTTGGAGCTGGGCCGTCAGAAGCTGGTCCTGGGCGGTCAGCACATCCAGATTGATGGCCAGGCCGTTGTCATAGGAACTGCGGGCCTGGCTGTAAGCTTCGCGGGCGGCGGCCACCTGGTTGGCCAGTTGGCGAAGGCTTTTCTGATTGTCGGCCAGATTGCGCCAAGCCACCTGCACATCAGTCTGAACCTGGCGCCGGGTCTGGCGTGCGGTGAGGGCCGCCTGGCGCAGACGGGACCAGGCGGTGCGGACATCGGCCTGGATCACACCGGCGGAGAAGATGGGGAGATTGGCCTGGAGCACGGCATTCCACTGGCTGGGGCTGGCCAGCCAGGTGGGGTAGAGGAAGGCGGCGGCATCGAAGGACACGGAGGGGTAATACTCGGCCACGGCCGCATCGACCTGGGCGCGAGCGGCCGCGACGGCGGCCTGGGCGGCCAGGTAATCCTGGCGGTGGGTGAGGGCCTGGCGCTGAAGCACCGCCACGGCGGGCACCTGGAGGGGCACGGTGAAGGAATCGCGCAAGGGGCCGTCGACGGCCGGCACGCCGATCAGAAAGGCCAGGAGATGCCGCCCGTTGGCCACATCGTTGCGGGCCTGGATCAGGCTGACGGCGGTGGCATCGGCCTGGGCCTGGGTCTGGGAGACCTCCAGGCGGGTGGCCAAGCCGTGGGCGAAGTGCTGCTGGATGTCGGCCACGCGGGCCTGCTGAAGGGCCAGGGAGTCCTGCAGGACGCTGACCTGGCGCTGGGAGCGCAGGACCTGGTAGTAGGTTTGCGCGACGTTGAGCAGGATGGTGGCCTGGAGGTCCAGAAGCAGGTCGCGGCGCTGGGCGATGGTGGCCTCGGCCGCGTGCAGGCTGGCGGTATCCCCAAAGCCGCGGAAAAGGTTGATGTTTCCCACAAGGGGGACCTGGGTGCGGCGGTCCGTCTGCGAGGTGCGCAGAGTGCCCAGCCCCGGCGAAGGGCGCAGGGCGTAGGACGGCTGGAGGCTGACCGTGGGCAGGAAGGCGGCCACGGCCCGGTTTTTATCGATCAGGGCCTGGACATAGTCTTCTCCGCGCAGGGAGATCTGTTCGTTGTTCTGATTGGCCAGGGCCAGGGCCTGATTGAGCGTCAGGAGGGCATGGGGATCATAAGCCCGGGGGGCGTGGATGCGGGCATCCAGAAGGCGGCGGTATTGGGCGACCTCTTTTTTCTGATTGACCGCGCAACTGGCCAGAGGGAGGAGAAGGAGGCTCAGGGCGGTGAGGAGGGCCAGTCCCCGGGTGGCGGCGTGGGCGTGTGGACCGGCGGCGAAAGCGGCTGGGGCCGGGGAGTCTTGGGGGGGCAGGCTGGATGCGGCGCCCCGTCGGTCTTGGGCCGGGACGGCTGGGACACCGTCGGCCTGAGGCGGACACCACATCGCCGGTTTGCGAGGATCGTTGCGCATCATTTATCCGCCGCGGTCAGTTGGGATTGGGCTGTCGCGTGCGTGGCCGCCACCTGCACCGGCATGCCATCGGCCAGCCGCTCCCCCGGGTTGACGATTACCTGTTCCTGAGGCATCAGGCCGTCGAGAATCTCCATGCGGGTGCCGAAATCCTGGCCGACCTTAACCGTGCGATAGGCGGCGACGCCGTCGTGCAGCACCGCCACCTGCAGGCCGGCGGGACCGAAAATCAAGGCACTGGAGGGGATGGTCAGCGGCGGCTGCGTCTGCCGCAGTTCAAATTCCACCTGGCCGTACATGCCCGGGAACAGGGCGTGATGGGTGTTGGCAAAGTCGACTTCCACGCGCAGGGTACGGGTTTGAGGGTCCAGGGAGTCGCTGGTGCGCATGACCCGGCCCTCAAAGCGCCGGCCGGGGTAGTTGCTGACGGTCAGATAGGCCTTGTCCTGGGGATGGATCTGAAGGACGTAGGGCTGGGGCACATCCACGAACACGCGCAGGGTGCGGGCATCGACGAGGTGGAACAGCGGGGTGGTACTGCTGGCCGAGAGGAGCGCCCCCAAGTCATAGTTGCGGGCGGTGATCGTGCCGCGAAACGGGGCCACCACCTTCTCGAAGCCCTGGAGATCGCTGAGGCGCTGCACATCGGCCTGGGCCGCCGCCACGGCGGCCTGAGCCGCCTGGAGGGCCGAAGCCGCCTGGTCGCGGGCGGTGCGGTACTGGTCCAAGGCCTGTTTGGTCACACCGCCGGTGCGGGCCAGACCTTCGTAGCGCTGCAGTGTCTTGTTGGCCAGGTCCAGATCGTTGCCGGACTTGAGGGCCTGGGCCTGAGCCTGGCTCAGGCCGGCCCGGGCCTGGGCCAGTTGGGCATCGACTTCGGGGGAGGAGATCACGGCCAGAAGTTGCCCGGCTTGGACGTGATCGCCGATGTCGACCAGTTGCCGCACCAGATAGCCGCTGGCCCTGGGAAAGAGCGCGGTTTCCAGCAGGGGCGAAGTCGTGCCCGGCAGCGACAGGCGGGTGACATCCGGCTCGCGCTGGGGCTGGGCGACGCGCACGACCGGACGGGCGTTCTGGGCGGCCTTGGCATCGGTCAGGGCCCGGGCCTGGCGTGCCTGCCGCGGCAGGAAGCCCACCACGAACAGGGCGGCCAGCAGGGCCAGGAACAGCACGGTCAGGGCGAGGATGGTTCCGGCCCCCACGCGGGGCAGGTTCATGGCGGCCACGTCGATCCGCTCGCCCTGGGCTGCGGCCCCCTCTTGGGGGCGGGGAGCCGGGGCTTGAGGTGTCGTTGGGGTCATCACTTGAGCTCCTCTTCGATCCCGGTGCGTGGCGGGTGGCGGCGCAGCAGGCTGTAAATCACGGGCACGAACAGCAGCGTGGCAAAGGTGGCCAGGGTCAGCCCGCCGATCACGGCGCGGCCCAGGGGGGCGTTCTGCTCGCCGCCTTCGCCCAGGCCCAGGGCCATGGGCAACATACCGATGATCATGGCCAGGGCGGTCATGAGCACGGGCCGCAGGCGCGTGAGCCCGGCGGCCAGGGCGGCCTCGCGGGCGTTTAAGCCCTCGCGGCGCTGGTCGTTGGCAAAGGTGATCAGCAGGATGCTGTTGGCGGTGGCCACACCGATGCTCATGATCGCCCCCATCAGGGCCGGCACGCTGATGGTGGTGCCCGTGGCATAGAGCATCCAGATGATGCCCGCCAGGGCTCCGGGCAGAGCCATGAGGATGATCAAGGGGTCGGTCCAGGACTGGAAGTTGATGACCATCAGCAGGTACACCAGCACCACAGCGAAGATCAGGCCGTAGCCCAGGCCGACGAAGGAATCCTGCATGCTCTGAACCTGGCCGCGCAGGGTGATGCGGGAGCCGCGGGGCAGATCCGGGCGGAAGCGCTGGACCAGGCGGCGGACCTGGGCGGCCACGCTGCCCAGGTCCACGCCCTGCACGGAAGTCTGCACATCGAAGGTGGGCATGATGTTGTAGTGGGTCACGTTGGTGGCGCTGAAGCCGGGCCGGATGGTGGCCAGGCTGCTCAGGAGGCGTGTGGGGGCCGTGCCCTGGGCGGTGAGGCTGGCGCTATGGATGGGGGCGTTCTGAAGATCGGCCATGGAATCCAGGCGGTACTGGGGGGTCTGGGCCAAGACGCTGTAGGTCACGCCGCGCCGGTGGTCGAGCCAGAAATTGGGGGCGGCCTGCACGCTGGAAGAAAGGGAGATGAGCAGATCGCTGGCCACATCGTGCTGGGTCACACCGGCCTGATCGGCCAGGGTGCGGTTGACGTGGATTTCGAGGTCAGGCGTGTGGGTGACCTGGGCCAGGCGGGCATCCACGGCGCCGGGGATGGTCCGCACGGCGTTTAGCAGGCGCCGGGCCAGGGCCTCATCGGCCGGCTGGTTATGCAGGGGGCCGGCGATCTGGATGTCGATCGGGGCCGACAAGCCGAAGTCCAGCACCTGGGTGGCGATGTCGGGCGGCTGGAAGAAGAAGGTCAGTTGGGGGAACTGACGGGCCAGGTGGCGCCGCAGGCGGCGGACGTAGGTGGCAGTGGGCGGATGCGGAGGCTTGAGCGAGATCAGGATCTCCCCGTCGGCCGCGGACATGATCGAGCCGTCGCTCAGGGACAGGTTGATGCCGCTGTAGGGGATGCCGATGTTGTCGATCATGGTGGCGATGCGGGCGGGGGGAATGTCCTTCTGGATCGCCTGTTCCACCTGGCCGAAATAGTGCTGGGTTTCTTCGATGCGGGTCCCGGCCGGGGCCCGCACGTGCAGGCGGATCTGCCCGGCATCCACCGAGGGGAAAAAGTCCTCCCCCAGCCAAGGCACCAGCAGACACGAGCCGCCCACCAGCAGCCCAAAGCCCAGGACCACGGCCGCCCGGTGGTCCAGGGCCCATACCAGCACGGCGCCGTAGGCGCGGCGCAGATGCTCGAACTGGGCGTTGAACTGATCGTGGAAGCGCCACAGCAGGTCGTAGCGCCCGTTGAGGGCCGCCAGCAGCGCCGTGCCCACGAGCACCAGCGCGATCCACAGCAGGAGTTCCCGGTGGGCCGCGACGCCCGCGTTCAGGCGCCCGGCCAGGGCCCGCATCTGGGCGCCCAGCCCGGGCAGCACCGTGGCCTGCAGGACGAAAAGGATCACCGCTGCCAGCACCACGGCCCCCAGGATCAGCGTGCGCCGCCGGCCGTCGGCCAGGAAGCGGCGCAGGGCCGCAGCCGGTCCTGGCCGGGACCTGGTCTGGGCCCGCTGCTGACGGTGCTCGAGCACCTGCACGGCGTGCGGATCGGTGAGGTCGATCTGGCCGCCGTAGCGCTCGACCTCCCCTGCCAGGAGGTAATGCACCAGGGTGGGCACCAGGGTGCGGCTAAGCAGGTAACTGGTCAGCATGGCGAACACCACTGCCATGGCCAGGGGTGTGAAGAGGTAGCGGGCCGCCCCGCTGATGAACACCACGGGGACGAACACGATGCAGATGCACAACGTGGACACGAAGGCCGGCACTGCGATCTGGGCGGATCCGTCGAGGATGGCGGTGATGAGGCGCTTGCGCTGGTGCAGGTTGCGGTGGATGTTCTCAATCGCCACGGTGGCGTCGTCAACCAGGATGCCCACGGCCAGGGCCAGGCCGCCCAGGGTCATCACGTTGAGGGTCTGGCCCAGGGCCCATAGGACGATGATCGACACCAGGATGGACAGGGGGATCGAGATCATCACGATCAGGGTGCTGCGCCAGCTTCCCAGGAAGAGCAGGATCATCAGGCCCGTCAGGCCTGCGGCGATGGCCGCTTCGCGGACCACGCCCTCGACCGCCGCGCGGACGAACAGGGACTGGTCGAAGAGCAGTCGCACCTTGACCCCCGGCGGCAGGCCGGCCTCGACGCGGCGCAGGGCCCGGCGCACGGCGGCCACCACACTGAGGGTGGAGGCCGCGCCCGATTTCAGGATCGAAAGCAGGATGGCGGGCTTGCCGTCGTTGTCCACGATGTTGGTCTGCACGGCGTAGCCGTCGCGAACATGGGCGACGTCGCGGATGTAGACGGTGGTGCCGTGGACCGTCTTGATGGGCAGGTTGTTCAGGGCCGCGGCCTGGCGCGGGCTGCCGTTGAGGCGGACGATGTATTCCTGCTTGCCGATCTTGGTCGTGCCCGAGGGCAGGATGACGTTCTGGGCGTTGATGGCGCTGGAGACTTCGGAGGGGGAAATGCCCCAGGCGTAGAGCTTGCGGGGGTCCAGATCGACCATGATGTCGCGCTGCTTGCCGCCGTAGGGGTAGGGAATCTGCAAGCCGGGAATGGTGATGAGCTGGGGCCGGATGACGTTGACGGCCTCGTCGAAGAGGTCCTGGTCGGAAAGGGTGTCGCTGCTGATGGCCAGTTGCAGGATCGGCACGTTGGAGGCGCTGTAGCGGATGATCAGGGGGGGATCGGTGCCGGGGGGCATGCCCCGGATGGCCGTCTGGGACACGGCGGTGAGCTGGGCGGTGCCGGCCTCAATTCTGGCATCGGGCTGGAAGAACACCTTGACCACGGCGATGCCGTTGAGGGCCTGGCTCTCGATATGGTCGATGTTATTGACGGTGGTGGTCAGGATGCGTTCGATGGGCGAGACGATGCGCTGGGCCATGTCCGAGGGGGTCATGCCCTTGTAGTTGAAGATCAGCGACACCACGGGGATGTTGATGTCCGGGAAGATGTCGGTGGGCATGCGCACGATGGCATAGATGCCCAGGATGGCGACCAGGATGGCGGCCACCACGAAGGTATAGGGACGGCGCAAGGCCAGGCGTACGATCCACATGGGTCAGTTCCGGAGGGCGGCCGCCCGCCGGGGGGTCGGGCCGTCGGCGGCATGGTCGGGGACGGTGAACAGGGGGCGCAGCAGGTCCATAGCTTCCACGACCACCTGGCGCTGGCGCGGGGACAGTTCGGCCACCGGGCGGCTCAGGTGCAGGACGGTGGCCTGCCGGGAGGCCTGCAGGGCGGCCTGCCCGCGCGGGGTCAGGGCCAGAGCGATCTGCCGCCGGTCATCCGCGCTGGTGCAGCGCTCGATCAGGCCCAGGCGCACCAGGCCCGTGACCAGCCGGGAGGCCGTCGGGGCCGTGCAGCCCAGGTGTTCGCAGATGCAGGTCAGGCTGGCATGGGCTTGGCGGTTCAACAGCACCAGGATGCGGAACTGGGGTACCGACAGCCCGGCCTGACGGTGGCGGCGCATCTGGCGGCGGATGAACCACATGACCGGCGGCAGGCTGTCCAGCAGAGCCTGGGCACAATCCTGGGGGGTTGTTGGCATGATTTAATTGTATAAGCTAATTATTAGGTAATGCAACTATTTTAGGGGCGCCGGGGACGCCCGTCCATTGACAGGCCCCGGGACCCTTTGATCTGAAGATCATCGCCGCGGCCGCCGGGCCCCTGCCTGACTATACGGGGCGGGGAAGGTCCAGGGCTCGCCGGCCCCCTGCCGGGAATTCCGGTCGCCCCCCCTCCCCGCCCGGGCGCGTGACGCTCCTCGCGGGGTGTTTCACGAGACTTGTGAAATCGAGGCCAATTCAGGGGTAAGATCTGAAGAAGCTGGAGCTTGCACGATTCCAAGAGTCCCGGCGTGCTGGCCGGATGGATTCATTTTTCCAGGCGGTTGCGCAAGTGACAAATCCCTGCCCGCGAGAAGTGTCACGCCCCCCCGTCCGGGGTGCGTGACACTTCTCGCGGGGGGTGGGGCCTACCATAGGTAGTGGTGGTGCCGCGATGGATCGCGGCCGGGTCATTTTCTGGCGGACGCCTGAGGTCCGCCCCGACAAGGAGGTCTGGTCATGCCAGCGTTGCGCACGCGACAGGCGGCGCGGGAACGGGTCATGAAGGTGTTGGCGGCCCAACTGGATCGGCTGTTGCCCGCCGACGAAGCAGTGCCCTTGCCCGGCCAGACGTTCCGGGAGTGGGAGGACCAAGCCGAC
>JAJXSS010000067.1 GCA_021784455.1 Planctomycetota bacterium | reverse complement strand
CTGCCTTCGTTGTCCCCACGGCCGTAGCCATGAAGCAGGCCGGCAACCATGTGATCTCGATCGTGGGATCACGCACCAAAGAACTGCTGATCCTGGAAGATGAAGTACGGGCCACCAGCGATGAAACGTTCATCCTGACCGATGACGGCTCGTACGGGGAAAAGGGCTTCGTGACCGCCAAACTGCAGGCCCTGATCGATGCCGGACGGACGATCGACTTCGTGCTGGCGATCGGCCCGATCCCGATGATGAAGGCCGTGGCGGAAGTCACGCGCCCCCGGAAAATCAAGACCGTGGTCAGCCTGAATCCTGTCATGGTGGACGGCACGGGCATGTGCGGAGGCTGCCGGGTGATCGTGGGGGGGCGCAGCCAGTTTGCCTGCGTGGACGGGCCCGAATTCGACGCCCATCAGGTCGATTTCACGATCCTGACCCAGCGCAACCGCATGTACGCGGACGTGGAGAAGGAGGAACTGGCCGACTTCCTGGCCAACCCCCAGAAACATCCGTGCCGGATGCAGCAGGCGGCCGAACAACTGGAGAAGATCGTGTGATGGAAGATGGGTGAGCTTTGGCGTGTGATGGGTGGAGTGAACACTCCCAACCGCGCGACTCAGACATCCCCCATCGGACATCAAGCATCCACCAGCAGATATCGCCCATGGACAAGCTTTCCCCCAAAGAACGGTTCAAGATCCCGCGCACGCACATGCCGGAGCAACCGGCCCAGGAGCGGGCCCACAACTTCACCGAGGTGAACCTGGGCCTTCAGGTGCTGGCGGCCCAGCACGAGGCCCAGCGCTGCCTGGACTGCGCCAGCCCGGCCTGCACGAAGGGCTGCCCGGTGGGCGTGAAGGTGGCCGCGTTCGTGGACAAGGTGCTGGCCGGTGAATTTGCCGCGGCCGCGGGAATCTTGCGCCAGGACAACGTGCTGCCGGCGATCACCGGCCGCGTCTGCCCGCAGGAAGAGCAGTGCGAAGGGGCGTGCCTTCTGGCCAAACGCGGCAACTCCCTGGCCATCGGGCACCTGGAGCGTTTCGTGGCCGACTGGGAGCGCCAGCACGGGGTGCAGTTCCCACCCAAAGCCCCCCCTACCGGCAAAAAGGTGGCCATCGTGGGCTCGGGGCCCGCGGGATTGACCTGCGCCGGCGACCTGATCCAGAAAGGCCACCAGGTGACGGTTTTCGAGGCCCTGCACGAGATCGGCGGCGTGCTGGTCTACGGCATTCCCGAATTCCGCCTGCCCAAGGCCATTGTGCGTCAGGAAGTGGACAACCTGCGCCAGATGGGGGTGGATTTCCAGACCAACGTGGTCATCGGCCGGACGGTCACCATCGACCAGCTCATGAACGAGGAACACTACGATGCCGTGTTCGTGGCCACCGGGGCCGGATTGCCGCAGTTCATGAACATCCCGGGCGAGCATTTCAACGGGGTGTGCTCGGCCAACGAATTCCTGACCCGCATCAATCTGATGAAGGCCTACCGGGACGATTACGACCAGCCGGTATACGACGTCAAGGGCCAGAACGTCGCCGTGATCGGCGGGGGCAACGTGGCCATGGACGCGGTACGCACGGCCCTGCGTCTGGGAGCCAAGAATGCCTGGCTGATCTACCGCCGCACCGAGGCGGAGATGCCGGCCCGCGTCGAGGAGGTCAAGCACGCCAAGGAGGAGGGGGTGCAGTTCCTGCTGCTGCAGAACCCGGTCGAGTTCCTCGGGGATGACAAGGGCTGGCTGCGCAAAGTGCGGGTGCAGAAAATGCAGCTTGGCGAGCCCGACAAGTCCGGCCGGCCCCGGCCCGTGCCCATCCCAGGCTCGGAATACGAGCTCGAGGTGGGCATGGCCATCGTCGCCATCGGCACCTCGGCCAACCCGCTGGTGCAATCCACCACGCCGGACATGAAGACGCGTAAAGGCGGCTACATCGAGGCCGATCCGGCGACGCTGCGTACCAGCAAGAAAGGCGTCTTCGCCGGCGGCGACATCGTCAGCGGCGCCGCCACTGTCATTCTCGCCATGGGCGCCGGCCGCACGGCCGCCAAGGCCATCGATGCCTATCTCCAGAACGGCACCTGGTAGGGCGGGCACGGCCCACCGCTTGTCGGTTCGGCCCTGGCCGAACATCTTTCAGGCCTGCCCCATCCCGCCCGTTGGGGCAAGCTCGAACCGGCCTCAATTCAGCCCGCACGAGCCGGCGCAGCCGCAGGGCTGGCCGGAAGAGGGGCACACCGGCGCATCGCCGCCCCCCGTTGCGGCACTGGCGCTGAACACGCTCTGGGCCCTTTTAGTCTTCGTGCTGCCGCAATGCTCGCATTTGGCCGGAGCATCGGCCTCGGACATCTTGCGCAGAAGTTCACTGGTCTTGCCGCACTTGGCGCACACATACTCGTAGACGGGCATCGTTGTATTCTCCGGTCGGCGGGGTGATAATCCTCGCGTATTCTACCCGGTAATCCAGGCCAGGGAGTTCGCACCATGCCCAGATGCGCGCCGTTCCCGTTCGATCCCGCCAAGTTTGACTGCACCCATCAGGTCGGGGGCATCCAGACGGCACTCATCGACCACCCCACCCCGGGGGGCCGGGCTGGCGAGGGGGGCCGGCTGGCCCTGGTCAACACCGGCTCGCCCCTGCGTTTCACCGTGGCCCTGGACCGCGGCGGGGACATCGTCGAGGCGTTCTACGCAGCCCATAGCCTGGCCTATCTGACCGCCAATGGATACAAGCCGGCCAGCCCTGCCTATCACAGCGGCATGGACTGGCTGATGGGCTGGCCGGGAGGATTGGTCACGACCTGCGGGCCGCAGTACATCGGCGCAGCGCGGGAGGAGGATGGCTGGAAACTGGGCCTGCATGGGCACCACTCCAATACCCCCGCCGCCGTGGAGGCGATCCTGAACCCCGATCCGGCCGGCGGCATCGCGGACATGCGCATCGTGCTGCAGATCACCGACAGCCGCATGTTCGGCCCGGTGGTCAGCGTCCGGCGGGTCATCGCCTGCCGCCTGGGTGTGCCCGAGATCCGCATCGAAGATGAGGTGACCAACCGCGGCAACCAGCCCGCGGCGCACAACTGGCTGTACCACATCAACCTGGGCTATCCCCTTCTGGACCAGGGCGCCCGCCTGGTCTTCCGGGGCCGGCTCTGGGAAACCTGGGGACGGGGCAATCACATCGATGACCACCCCACCCCCCGGAAACTGGACCTGGCCAAAAACGTGCCAGGGCCCATCCCTGAGCATACCGGACCAGGTGAGTGCGGAATGCTGCTGGATCCTGCGGCCGAACGCGACGGGCTGTGCCACGTGGGAATGGTCAATCGGCGTCTGGGGCTGGGCCTGGAGATCATCTTCCATCCCCGGCAGCTACCGCGCCTGGCCAACTGGCAGCACTTCGGCCCGCGCGGCTCCTACGTCAGCGGGATTGAACCCTTCAGTGGATCGCTGTTCGGCAAGGCCCGGGATAAACACCGCCTGACGGGACAGATGATCGAGCCCGGCGAAACCCGGCGCTATCAGGTCACGCTGCGTGTACTAACCACCCCTGATGAACTCACCGCTTTGGCCCGCCGCGACGGAAAGGTTTTGTAGGCTGGGTCCAACGCAGCGGACCCACCTCCCGGTAGCTTCGGCCCGGGCCGAACCTACCCCCGATGCACTGCTCTCAGTGCTCGAGATTGCCGTGGTCCACGGCCTCCTTGGCAATCGTGGGCAACAGGTAGTTGGCGCCGCGGTAGGTAAGGATCTGGCCGGTAACAATGAACACCGCCCGGTCACCGAGTTGATGGGCCATTTCTTCCATGCTCTGCGATTTTTCGCACGGGGCCAGAATCATCGGCGTCTCGGGGCTCTTGGCCCCATCGCCATCAAACAGGAACAGGAAGTGGCTCCCATCGGCCGCCGGCACCACCCGGCCGCGACGGTCGACGATGAACTGGCCCTCGCGGAGCAGGCGGCCCGGCCGCTCGTGAGGCGCCGTGCCCAGCACCAGCGGATTGCTGGCCCGCCGGCCCGGCACATGGGCCGGCACCAGACGCTGGACCGGTTCGATGGCCGGTGACTGCTGACGCTTCCTCATGAGTTCCTGGATGACCTCTTCGGCCGTGGGCGTGCCGGTGCCGGGCTCCGTGGCAGCTTCGGTGGCCACCGGCTGCGTGGTGGGGGCGGCGGCCGGGACGCCCTTGGCGGCGGGCGCATCGGCTCTGGCCGGCGCGGCGCTCGCGGCCAACAGCGTCAGGATCAGCGCGGACAGGACAGTTTTCATCGCAGTGCTCCTTCCGATCGTAGACGACAGCGCAGGCGCCCTGCCGGGCCGCAGCTTACACCAGGGGGACCCCCATGCTGGCCAGAAGTTCCTTGGCGGCCTGCGCCGCCAGATGGAAGGATTCGGCCGTGGGCAGCTTGCTGAATTCCTGGTTGGCACCACCGGATGGCCCCGTGGCCAGCACGGCCTTGGAGTGGGCCACGTGCGGCTCGAGGGTGAGCGGGCCCTCGAATCCCGCGGCCAGGGCCTCGCTCAGGATGCGCTTGACCTGGCCGGCGCCCTGCCCCAACAGCACGTGCTGTTTGCCGGCATCGCTGTCCTTGAGGTGGAAGCCATCGGTCACGCCCTTGAGCTTTTGCCAGCACGCCCACACATCATCCCCCCCGATGTTGAAGTTGCTGAAATCGAAGATCATGCGGAAAGTCCGGCCGTCGCGCACCTCGCGGCCAATGGTCGCCACATCCTCGGGATGGTCGCCGAAGATATGCGATTCGTTCTCGTGATACAGCACCAGGCCCAGCTTGCCGGCCTCGTCGCGCAGAGCCTTGAGCCGCTTGAGGCTTTCCGCCTCCCACTGCGGCTTGGGCTGCCCCTTCTTGTTGTAATACGAGAAGATGCGGACCGCCTGGCACCCCAGGATGGGGGCCAGTTCGCCCAGATGCCTCAGCCGCTGCAGGTCGGCGGCAAAATCATCGCCGATATCGATCTTGCCCAGCGGCGAACCAAACATGGCCACGCGGATACCGGCGGCATCAAGCTTCTGCTTCGCCAACCGGGCCTGCTCGACCGGCAAGGTCGTGATGTTGAAGCCATTGATGCCGCGCAGGTCCACAAAGCGATAACCGGCGCGTTTCAGGGCTTTGATTTGTTCGTCGATCGAGTTGCCGGCTTCATCGGCAAAGGCACTCAGGTTCCAGGGCATGTTCCAAATTCCTCAGGGGCTGAATAAACGAACCGGGACGTTCTTGATACGCAACCGCCCGGACCTTGGGCCCCAGGCGGCAGGTGCCGGCACGGACGACTCGCGCCGGCGTCGGTCACGGCAGAATATCCCCCCCGCTGCCGGAAGGCTGGGGGGCGGGCTGGGGCGCCGGGGACGGCGCCGGCGCCGGCGCGGGCGGGGTGATCGGAGGCGGGGCTCCCGGATGGGTGATCGACTGCTCCTGCTGCTGCGTCGGCCGCACGCCCTGGGCCTCAATCTGGCTGTGGGCGCTGATTTTCAGGGCATCTTCCGGGTTGATATTCCACGGGCGCACCTGCTGGGAGTGCCAGCCGTAGGTCAGGTCCCAGCGCAGGTCCACGGTGACCAGTTGCTGAAAGCCCAAAGGCTGCTTGGGATCGCGCGGACACAGGATGTCCACCTGGGCCAGCCAGCCGCGGATGCGCACCTGGCAGGCATTCAGCACGGGCAGCCCCGACGCGGGCTGGGTGGTGGTTACCCAGCGCGCCTGGGCACCCAAGGCTTTGAGGATCGGGTTGGCATATTCCCCCGTCATGCCTTTGGGCAGCACCACCTGGTACGGGCCGTCGATGGGCCGCACGGCAAGCAGGGCCTGCAGGGCCGCCGTCACCACCTGCTGGACGCTCTGGACGTTGGGATCATGCACCGCCAGATCGCCGTCCAACGCGGGGATGTTCACGTAGGTGGCACATCCGGCGAGAAAAAGGGCGGATAACAGGGCTGAACCCGCAGCTAGACGCTGATACACCATGGCAAACCCCTTGATCAGACTTCCTGCCGATCAAAAGGGCATTGTAGCACATGCCCGGCACGCGGGGCCTTGGTTCAGGTGAACGTATGGCCTGGGTGCCACGGGTCGCCCGTCTTCATTCCAGGGAAGGCAGGCCCGTGCTTTCGGTCCAGGACACGCGCCTGCGAAGACGCCGACCCGTGGCACCTGCTTCAAGGGTTTGCGCTGGTGGCTACTCGACCGTCACGCTCTTGGCCAGATTACGCGGCTTGTCCACATCCAGCCCGCGCTGCACGGCCGCGTGATAGGCCACAAGCTGCAACGGCAGCACCGTCAGCGCGGGCTGCAGAGGCTCGGGCACCGCCGGCACCTCGATGACCGCTTCGGCGTACTTGCGGATGCGGGCATCGCCCTCGGTGGCCACCGCGATCACCGCGCCGCCGCGGGCCCGGACCTCCTCAATGTTGGAGATAACCTTCTCGTATTGGCTGCCCTGGGTGGCGATAAAGACCACCGGCATTCCCTTGTCGATGAGCGCGATGGGGCCGTGCTTCATCTCGGCCGCCGGCATACCTTCGGCGTGGATGTAGGAAATCTCCTTCAGCTTCAACGCCCCTTCCAGGGCCACCGGGAAGTTGTAGCCCCGGCCCAGAAACAGCCAGTTCTGCCGGCGGACGTAATTGGACACGATCTGGCCGATGGCCTCGCTTTGCGTCAGCACCCGTTCCAGATGGTCGGGCATACGCTCCAGTTCCGCGAGGTAGGATCGCACCACCTCGTCCGACAGGTACTTGCGCTTGCCGATGAACAGGGCCATCAGCGTCAGCACCGTCACCTGGCCCACAAAAGCCTTGGTCGAAGCCACGCCGATTTCCGGACCCACGTGCAGGTACACGCCGGCATCGGTGTCACGCGCGATGGTCGAGCCCACGGCATTGACCACGCCCAGGGCCAGGGCCCCGCGTTCCTTGGCCTCACGCAGCGCCGCCAGCGTGTCGGCCGTCTCCCCGGACTGGCTGATGGCGACCACGATCGAGCCATCCTCGATGATCGGGTTGCGGTAACGGAATTCCGAGGCGTACTCGGCCCGGGCGGGTACCTTGGCCAGATCCTCGAAGAGGTACTCGGCGATGCGCCCGGCGTGGAAGGCCGTGCCCTGACCGGTCAGAATGAATCGCTTGGCCCGCACCAGATCGCGCGCGAACTGGTTCAGACCGCCCAGCACCACCCGCGCCTCACGCTTGTCGATCCGGCCGCGCAGGCAGTTGCGGATGGCCTCGGGCTGCTCCATGATCTCCTTGAGCATGTAGTGCTTGAATTTGCCCAGTTCGATCTGCTGCAGGTCGAACTCCAGGGCCGAGACTTCGCGCGAGACCGGCACGTTGTCGATGGTGGTGGTGCGGAAGGCCACCGACCACGGCCCGCGCGTGCCGTTGACGGTGTCATCGGGCCCCGCACACAGCTTGGCCACCTGGTAGTCGTCGAGGGTAAAGACCTGGGTGGTATGGGCGATGATGGCTGAGGCATCCGAGGCCACGATATAGCTGTTCTCGCCGATCCCCACGATCAGGGGCGAGCCCTTGCGGGCGCAGACCAGGGTGTGCGGCTCGGCATTGGAAACCACGGCAATCGCGTAGGCGCCGGTCACTTCGCGCAAGGCCGCCTGCACGGCCTGCTCCAGCCCGCCATGGCCGTTGGCAACCCCGCCACCGGCCGCCGCATCGCGCGCCGCGGGCGGCCCCTCGTAGAACTCGGCCACCAGTTTGGCCAGGACTTCCGTATCGGTCTGAGAGTAGAACTGGTGGCCGCGTTCGGTCAGCCAGGTCTTGAGGGCGGCGTAATTCTCGATGATGCCGTTGTGAACCACGGCAATCGTGTGGCCGGACCGGCTCTGGCCCAGGTGCGGGTGGGCGTTGGCCTCCGAAGGCACCCCATGGGTGGCCCAGCGCGTGTGGGCGATACCCAACGTCCCTTGCAGGGCTGCATCCGATGCGGCGTGGGCTTCCAGCACACTGACCCGCCCGACCGAGCGGACCAGTTTGATCCCCTGGGGCGTCACCACAGCCATGCCGGCGGAGTCATAGCCGCGGTATTCCAGACGCTTTAGTCCCTCGATCAGCAGCGGGGCCACGTTCTTATTGCCGACATAGGCGACGATTCCACACATGACAAGACCCTCTTGCCCGGCGGGCCAGATTTCCCAATCCCCCCACGCTGCGACCAGCCTCCCCACAGCGCGGCACAGGCCGACATCCTCCCGACCGGGGCGGCCCCCGCGTCTATCCGCAAAAACCGGCCCACGGATCTTGCGCCCCTGTACCGTTATCGGCCAGTCCACCGTTCCGGTTTGCACAACCGGCCGAACCCGCCGCCCCACGCGCTCCCGGTCGGCCCGTGATTATAGAACTCTCTCCACCGACCAGAGGCAGTCCTGACGGGGCAGGTCGGCCAAAGCACCGCCCAGCCCCACCGGATCCCTCTGCGGCAGATGCTTCCACAACTCCACAGGCCTGCTCGGATCGTCGGCCAGTTCAATCTGCCAAAAGCCCTGGCCAAACCGGTACCGCCGCGAGCGGCAGGTCGGCGACCCGGCATTGATGAAGGTCACGTGCCCCAGGGCGGCATCGGACGGCGTGAACTGCCAGGGCATGTGTACGTGGCCATGCAGGTAGAGCGTGCGGGCCGGACAACGCCGGAGCATCCCCATCAGTTCCTCGCGGTCCAGCAGAGCATGGCCGGGGCGGTGATGCATGCCGGGGGGATACACGCTGGGGTAGTGGCACAGCACGATCAGGCCGTCCTGCGCCGTCAGGGGGGCGACCAACGGCTCGATGGCGGCCAACTGGGCGGCCCCCAGGCGGCCGTGCGCGGAGGCGAAGTACGGCTTCGCCGCATCCAGGGCCAGCAAGTGCCAGCGGCCCCGGAGATGCCGGAAATGAGGGAAACCCGAGGGGACGTACCGGCCCAGGTGCCTTTCCAGGGCCCCTTGCTGCTGGGCACGCCGGGTGTAGCGGTCGTGATTGCCCGGGATCACCAGGGCCGCAACCTCTCTTAATTCACTATCCAGAATGTGCCGTACATCCAGAAACTCGCCGGGCAGAGAAGTGGTGGTTAAGTCGCCTGAAAGCAGCATCAAATCCGGTTTCAGTGTCAGGGCCTGCCGCAGAACCGGGGCCAGTAGACGCCGATCAAAAACAAACTGGCGATGGAACCACAGGGTCGTAACCCCCAGGATGCGCTTGCCCACCAGCAGCCAGGGTGGCACAAAGCGACGGAACGCGTGGATGTCACCAACCAGAACAACACGCATGGGCAAATCTTACGTTATGTGCTGCCTTCCCGCGCCGCCGGGCAAACATGGACCTGAGGTCGCTTTATCAGGATAATAATATCCTGTGATGTTGCCGCATGGGGGCCAAGGAGTTCGCTGTGAAACGAAACGCCATCCTGCTGGTCATTGATGTTCTGTTGCTGCTGGCCGTGGTGGGACTGCTCCTGACCGGACTGCTCCTGTCATTTGTGTTGCCGCCGGGCAGCGGGCGGCTGGTCGTATGGTCGCTGGGCCGGCACGACTGGGGCAGCGTACACTTCTGGCTGGCCATGGCTGCGCTGGGGCTGGCGGGGGTACACCTGGTACTGCACTGGGCCTGGGTGTGCGCGGTGGCGGCCGGACTGGCGGGCAAGGGCGGCACCATGCAGCATGCCGGCCGCAGGGCCGTCATCGGCGGGGTGGGATTGCTGCTGCTGGCGGGCATCGTGGCCGGCTTTCTGTGGGCCGCGGCTTCCGCGGTGCAGCCGGGAGAACCCCGGCATGCCGGGGGGCAGGGTGATGGATATCACCACGGGGGAAGGTAATCCCGCCGTCGGCGGACACGCCCTCACGGAGCCACGGCCATCGCGGCCGGATAGAAAATCTCCACCACGCTCCGCCAGTCGGCCAGATTCTTCACGCCGATGAACGCCCGCGCGACCTCCTGCTTCCGGGGGTGGTGGCTGGCGAACTTGATGCCGAACTTGCGCATCATGAGCCCCGCCTGCTTTTCGCCGTGGGTGCGGACGGACAGGTCGAAATGCTCCAGCAGCACCAGCCGCTGCTGACCCAGCGTGGGCGGGCGCTCACCGGCCACCCGGTCGCCGGCCATCAGGGCCCGGGCCTGGGTAAAGATCCAGGGATTGCCGATGCAGCCGCGGGCCACACTGACCAGGTGTACCCCGGTTTCCCGGATCATGCGGAAGATGTCGGCCGCCGTCCAGATATCCCCCGAACCGCCCAGGACAAAACGCCCGCCGGGCGCTTCCCGATCGTCTCCCTCAGGCCAAGGGCACAGTAAGGCGGACCCATCCGCCATGCCCCAGTCGCCCGCTTGAGCGGCGCTGGTGTCTCCCCAGTCCCCATCCTCCCCCGGCCGCCCTCGGCAAAGGCGGCCGACCTCTCGCTCAGGGAGAGTTGTGGCCTTCGCCAAGCCGTATTCCTTCACCAGCCCCGCCAGAAACTCCCATCGGGCCGGACCGATGTATTTTTGCGCCACGGTCCGCCCGTGGACGGTCGCGCCGGCATAACCCAGCCCCATCACCGCCTCGAAGATCCGCCGGAAGTTCGTTTCCGCCTCCACGCTGTCATCACTGCCCCGGCGCAGCTTCACCGTACAGGGGACTTCCGGGGGCACGGCCTGACGCACCGCTTCCAGAATCGCCACCGCCTCCTCCGGCACGCTCATCAGATGTCCGCCCCGGCTGCGCTTGCGGATCTTCTTGACCGGGCAGGCCAGGTTCACATCGATCACATCGTACCCCAGCCCCACCAGCACCTTGGCGGCCCGGGCCATATCCCCCGGAAATGAACCCATCAACTGGCCCGCGATCGGATGATCCAGCGGGTCCAGTTCGGCCGCCTTCAGCCCCCGGCCACCATTGTTGAGAAACAGGTCCAGCATGGCCTCGGTAACGGCATAGGGGCAGCCGTGGCGCCGGGCCACCAGGCGCATGGCGGCATCGGAATAGCCGGCCAGGCCGGCCTGATAGAAAGGGGCATCCAGCGCGATGTTGCCGATCCGCAGCATCGCGGTCATTATAGGGACAGGCATAAGAGGTCGAACCACCAAGGACACCAAGTGCACCAGGTACAGAGAGGTCCATGAAAAGGACGGGAATAGAGACTTGAGGCTTGAATCCATTGCTTCGGTCTTCCCGCGTTCTTTTTCGCAAATCCCTCTTCTGTGACCTTGGTGCTCTTGGTGTCCTTGGTGGTTCCATTCAGAAGGATCGGGCATGAAACGTCTCTATCTGATACTTGCTCTGGGCCTGGGTGTGCTGGCCGGCTGCTCCGCGTTCACCGGGCCGGTGGCGAACCCGCAGGTGGCGGCCCAGTTCTCCAAGCTGACCTACCCCGCCAACGCCAAGCTCGGGCCGGACCTGGACATCCTGGTGGTGGACCATGGATCAAATCTGCAACTGGTCAACCGCACCGACCACAGCTACCACAACCTGTACCTGTGGCTGAACCAGCAATGGGTGGGCAAGGTGGCCTCGATCCGCATTGGCACGGACAATTCCTTCAACCTGGACAATTTCATCAACCGCTTCGGCGAGCCCTATCCTTTCGGCAGCCTCCTGCAACCGGACAAAGCCATGCCCGTCGTGCTGGCCGAGTTGTATGACCCTACGCTGAACGTGCGCTACCGTCTGGTCGCCCGCCGAACCGGACTGTGAAGAATTTTTGATTTTGGCATTTCGATTTTCGACTTGAAGAGGCGCCCGAGGCCTGTCCCTGGAATTCCGGGGGGCAATCGAAAATCGAAAATACCTGCGTAACAACCTGCATAGCAAGGAGTATGACCATGGACTCCCAATCCCTCTGGCTGCGTTACAAAGACTACCTGTGCATCTGCCCCGGCCTGGGCATCAAGCTGGATGTGTCGCGCATGACCTTTGATGACGGCTTCCTGGGGCGCATGGAACCGGGCATGCAGAAGGCCTACGCGGCCATGTCCGAGTTGGAATCCGGGGCCATCGCCAACCCGGATGAGAACCGCCAGGTCGGCCACTACTGGCTGCGCAACACCAACCTGGCCCCCGACGACGCCATCAAGAGCGAGATCGAGAACACGTTGGCGGCCATCCTGGACTTCGCCGCCCGGGTGCACAGCGCCCAGATCAAGCCCCCCACCGCGACCCGCTTCACCGACCTGCTGGTCGTGGGCATCGGCGGCAGCGCCCTGGGACCGCAACTGGTCGCCGATGCCTTGTCCTCCAAGAAAGATAAGTTGCACGTCCACTTCCTGGACAACACCGACCCCGAGGGCATCGACCGCACCCTCGAGGCCCTGGGAGCACGGCTCAAGAGCACGCTGGTGGCCGTGATCTCAAAATCCGGAGGCACCCCCGAGACGCGCAACGGCATGCTCGAAAGCCAGGCGGCCTTCCAGCGCAGAGGCTTGGATTTCGCCAAACAGGCCGTGGCTATCACGATGAAGGCCAGCAAGCTGGATAGGGAAGCCGAAGCCCGGGGGTGGCTGGCGCGTTTCCCCATGTGGGATTTCGTCGGCGGACGCACCAGCCTGATGTCGGCCGTGGGGCTCTTACCCATGGCCCTGCAGGGCATCGATGTGCGTGCGGTACTCGACGGCGCCGCCGAGATGGACAAAATCACGCGCCAGCCCGACACACGCAAGAACCCCGCCGCCCTCATGGCCCTGATGTGGCACCACGCCACCGAGGGCAAAGGAGCCAAGGACCTGGTGATCCTGCCCTACAAGGACCGCCTGCTTCTGATGTCGCGCTACTTGCAGCAGCTCATCATGGAGTCGCTGGGCAAGGAAAAGGACCTGGCCGGCAACGTGGTGAACCAGGGCATCGCGGTGTACGGCAATAAGGGCTCCACCGACCAGCACGCCTACGTGCAGCAGCTTCGCGAGGGGGTGAACAACTTCTTTGTCACCTTCATCGTGGTGCTTTCCGACCGCTCCCCCGCAGTGGCCAGAATCGCCCCGGAAGTGGACCCGGGCGTCATGAGCGGTGACTATCTCAACGGTTTCTGGCAGGGCACGCGTCAAGCCCTGTACGAGAAGGGCCGCCAGTCCATGACCCTGACCCTGGACACGCTCGACCCCCGGAAATTGGGCTCGCTCATCGCTCTCTACGAACGCACCGTGGGCTTCTACGCCACGCTGGTCAATATCAACGCCTACCACCAGCCGGGGGTGGAAGCCGGCAAGAAGGCGGCCGCCGCCGTGCTGGACATCCAGGCCAAGGTGGTGGCCTACCTGAAACAGGCCACCGAACCGCTCACCGCCGAGCAGGTGGCCGACAAGCTGGCCATCCCCCATGAGGTCGAG
>JAJXSS010000066.1 GCA_021784455.1 Planctomycetota bacterium | reverse complement strand
GACAACAGCCTTCAGTTCTTTGCAGCCTGCCGGCCGCACAAGCTGCCGGCCGAACTGCACGTTTTCGAGACCGGGGCCCACGGCCTGGGACTGGGCCATGGCCGCGGCCGGCCGGATGTTGGCGTGTGGGTGGACCTGGCGGGTGAATTCCTCAAGCGGCACCTGGGGTAGAGTCCTGACCGGTCGACGCCGCAGGTTCGGGCTTGCCCGAACGATTCGGCGCGCCGTGGCGAGAGCTGTTCGGGTAAGCCCGAACCTTCGCCCACACGTATCTCGCAGGGGACCGCATGCAGTTTTTCGACGGCCATCTCGATCTCGCCATGAACGCGCTCTTGTACAACCGCGACCAGACCTGGCCGGTGGAGCGCGTGCGAAAGTTCGAGGCCGAGGTCCAGGGCCAGGATGACCGGGGCCTGTGCACCACCACGCTGGATGAACTGGGCCGGGCCGAGGCACGGTGGTGCACGGTCACGCTGTTTTCCCGGGCCCGGCCGGGGGCCACGGCCCGCCAGTGTTTCTTACGCTCGGATGCCGATGCGGCCACGCCCACGATCGCCGCGGCCCGGGCCCAGGCCCAACTGGCGTACTATCGGCTGCTGGAACGGCAGGGCCACCTGCGCATCGCGACCCCCGGAACGGCCTTGAGGGAATCGCCGGCCAACGACGCTCTTGAAGTGCTGATCCTGATGGAAGGCTGCGATCCGGTTCCGGGACCGGATGACCTGCCGCCCTGGCGGGATCTGGGCGTGCGCACGCTGAGCCTGACCCACACGGAGCCCAACACCTACGCCATGGGCAATCACGGCGATGGCCCCTTGACCGGGGCCGGGCGGGACCTCCTGAAGGTCATGGATCAGTTGCACATGCCGCTGGATCTTTCGCACCTGTGCGAAAAGAGTTTCTTCGATGCCTTGGAAGCATTCCGGGGGCGGGTGCTGGTCAGCCATGCCAACGCCCGGGCGCTGTGCCCAGGGCGGCGGCAGCTTTCCGATGACATGATCCGGGCGGTTGTGCAGCGCGACGCGGTGATCGGCATCATGCTCTACAACGCCTGCCTGGTGCCGGGCTGGAAGACGGGAGTAACGCCGCGGGAAGGCGTCACCTTCGCCCACGTGGCGGACCACATCGATCACATCTGCCGACTGGCGGGTGATACGGGGCACGTGGCCATCGGCAGCGATCTGGATGGGGGCTTCGGCGACGAGGTGACACCGCACGGTCTGGACACCATGGCGGACATCTACAAGCTGGCCAAGGTTCTGGCCGAGCGCGGCTACGGACCGGCCGACCTGGCCGGGGTGTTTCACGAAAACTGGCTGCGCTTCTGGGCGTAGGCTCGCAGCAGGGCAAGGATCTGGCGGCGTTGGGTGATCAGCAGGCGCCGTTGCTCGGGCCAGAACATATGCGGCGGGCGCGACAGGGGATGCCATTGGGCCGGGTGGGGGTGTTTGCGGCGGTCGGTCGGCCGGCCGAGATCGCTGCGGGTGACAAACAGAAAGTAGCGCGTCACCCCCCACCTGGTCTTGGCGAAGTTCAGCCGGGCCAGCGTGCCCAGCGATCCCAGCAATTGGAGGTCGGCGATACCCGCTTCTTCCTCGATCTCGCGGCGGGCGGCCGCCACCAGGGATTCGCCCGGATCCACGCCGCCCTTGGGCAGCACGTGATCGCGAAACTGGCCTTCCCGGGCCAGGGCCACCTGCCAGCCGCGGCCCCGCCGCCGCACCACAACGCCCCCCGCCGCCCGCCGCACCGGCGTGCCCCTGGGGCGGAGGTACCAGGACGGATCGATGTGTGCTTGGCGGGGTTTGCCCATATCGCAATCCAATTCGGAGGAAGGCGACTTCGCCCCCTTCGCAGCGCCTCACGCAATGCGCGGCGGCATGGCCTGGGGGAAAGTAACTTCCAGCCAGACCGTGTCGGCCAGGAGTTTCACCCGCGCCTGATCCATGTGGGCCGGGATCAGCAGCGTATCGCCTTTGCTAAAGTTCACGTCGGCGGCCCCGTTGCCCGGGACCAGCACACCGCGGCCCTCCAGAACCATCCAGGCGGCCGGCTGATCGTAGGGGATTTCCTGCTCGTAGGTCTCCACCATCCGCACCTTTTCGATGCGGAAGTAGTCGCACAGGCACAGCCGGCTCACGGTGGTGTGCATGCCCGCGATGTGGGTGCGCTTTTCAAACCGGGCCGTGTCGGCCGGGCCGAAGGTGATGCACTGCAGGGCCTGCTCGATGTGCAACTCGCGGCCGGTGCGGCCCCAGTCAAAAACGCGAAAGGTGGTATCGCTGGGCGTCTGCACCTCGGCCACCAGGAGCCCCGCCCCCACCGCATGGCAGGTGCCTGAGGGCAGATAGTGCAGATCCCCGGGCTTGACCGGCACGCCGATCATCATGTCCAGCACGGCCTGAGTTTCCCCGCCAGTGATGGCCCGGCGGAAGGCCTGGGGCTCAGTGCCGGACTTAAGCCCCTTGTAGATCTTGGCACCCGGCTCCGCCGCCACGATGTACCACGCTTCGCTCTTGAGGTAGGCCTGGGGATGGGTGCGGCAGTAGTCGGGGCTGGGATGCACCTGCACGGACAGATTCTCGCTGGCATCGAGGTACTTCAGCAGAATGGGGAAGTCGCCGGCGGGCGTGGGGCTCAGGTTGCCCAGAAGCTGGGGGCCGTACATCTGCATCAGTTCATGCACGGTTCGCCCGGCCAGAGGACCGTTGGCCACCACGGAACGCTCCGCCCCCCCACCGCCCCCGGAAACGCTGGTGGTGGACAGGTCGGCCAGTTCCCAGGCTTCACCAATCCGGGCCTGCGCATCACCGGGCAGGGAGCGGCCCAGGGCGGACTGCAGTTTCCGGCCGCCCCAAACTTTTTCCTTATAAATCGGCTTCAAATGCAGCGGATAAAGTGGAGGTTGGGGCATGATTCGCGATTCGGGAGTCGAGCGGGGATATTCCGGGCAGGGATTGCGTACAAGCATATAGTAAGGAAAAGGGAGCCCCTTGCCATGCCCTGGCACCTCCAGGCAGGAAACAAGTCTGGGCCTGCGACCCAGCGGGCTGTTTTGTGCGCCGGGGCCACCCTGGGGCTGGCGGTCCTTTGGTTGGCCGGAGCGAGCCCGGCCTGGGGGCAGGAGACCACCCGGACGGCCGCCGGGCCGACGGTCGGGGCCACTAAAGTCACGATGATGCGACCGCTGCTGGGCACGCAGGGCACCAATGCCCGCACCTATGTGCCGGGGTATGACCCCCCGCACCCCGGCGCCCCGGCGGCCCCGCAGTACGACCTGAACCGAGGCATCATCCGGCCGCCAGCTCGCCCCGCCCTCCAAGCCCAGGCCAGGAAACCCGGAATCTATAACCCCTACGCCGGCCTGATTGATAACCGCAACGAACTCCCCTGGCGTCGGGTAGGAGCCAGCCCCCGCGGCCCGCGGGCCGTGGTCCTGTCCGAGTATCCGTACCGGGAACTCGTCGAGGCCGATCTGCCCCCCCAGCCCTCGACCTTTGGCCAGTACCGCGTAACCTATGGCTACCAGCCGGTGTTCTGGGGCGGCGGGTGGGTGGATGGCCAGTGGTACAACCCGGGCTATTACGCCGCCTACCCGACGGGTTGGCCGATCCCCGTGTACTCCGGAGCCTACTATGGGGCCGTGCCGGGCACGGCGGCCGCATATCAGACCTATTTCCCTTTTTACCCCGCGTGGCGTCCGCCCCACCATCGCGGAAGCGGGCCCCGGTTGGGCAACCACGACCATGACCATGGCCAAGGCCACGAACGTAACCGCGGCAGTGGACTGCGTGTTCGAGTCCATTTCTGAGCGAGCGCCTGACTAACATAGAGCATGGCGTGTGGAGATGTCCAAGTCTGAGGCCCGCCCGAGAACTCAACCTCGGCCCCTCTCCCAGCTATACTTAAGGACTCTCCCCCCAAAGGTTCCTCTATGCAGCAGCGACGCAAAACGCGGCAGGTTGTCTTGGGCGATCAAACCCACGGTTTCGTCAAGATCGGCGGCGATGCCCCGGTGTCCGTGCAGACCATGACCTCGGGCTACACGTTTGAAATCGACAAATGCGTGGCCGAGATCAACAAGCTGGCCGCGGCCGGAGCCGACATTGTGCGCGTGGCCGTGCCGGAGAAGAAGGACACCGAGGCCCTTAAGCAGATCCTGCCCCAGGTGAAGGTGCCGATCGTGGCCGATGTGCACTTTCACTTCCAGCGGGCCCTGGAGGCCATCGAGGCCGGGGTACACAAGATCCGGCTGAATCCCGGCAACATCCAGGACCGCAAGCAGGTCAAGGATGTGATTCAGGCCTGCCAGGCGCGAAAACTGCCCATCCGCGTGGGGGTCAACGAAGGCTCGATCGTCGAGCGGCGCGACAAGCAGAAACGCCTGAAGGAACTGGGGGGCGTCTTTTCCCACAACAAGCACGGGCACCTCCTGGCCATCATGATCACCAAGCTGGAGGAATACCTGGAGATCTTCCAGCAGGAGAACTTCCACGACATTGTGATCTCGGCCAAGTCCATCGACCCGGTGCTGGTGATCGATGCCTACACCGAGATCAGCAAACGCTTCGACTACCCCCTGCACCTGGGCGTCACCCATGCGGGCCCCAAGGAGACGGGCACCATCCGCTCGGTGGCCCCGCTGGGCACGCTTTTGGCCAACGGCATCGGTGACACCATCCGGATCAGCTACGCCAGCGACCCGGTGTACGAAGTGCAGGACGGGCTGGAACTGTTGTACATCCTGGGCTTAAGGACGCGCATCGGGGCGGAACTCATCGCCTGCCCCACCTGCGGCCGGATCCAGGTGGACCTGTTCAAGCTGGTGCAGGAGGTGCGCAAGGAACTGGCCAAGGAGATCGCGCTGCCCATCAAGGTGGCGGTGATGGGCTGCGTGGTCAATGGCCCGGGTGAGTGCGAGGGGGCGGATGTGGCCATCTTCGCCGGCGACCGCCGCGGCATCATCTACGTGCAGGGCGAAAAAGTGGCCAACGTGCCGGAAGAGGAGATCCTGCCGGCCCTCCTGGCCGAGTGCCGCAAGTTCCAGGACAAGGTGAACCGCGGCGAGGCCAAGCTGGGCGAGAAGAAGGTGGATGTGGTCCCGCCCGATCCGATCGGCGAGCTGGGCTCGGGCTTCGACAAGATCGCGGCGGGGAAGGTGACGCAACTGACCGTGAGCCGGTGACGCCGACTGAGGTGGGGTTCTGTTTGCTGGCGGGCTGGCCGGGCATCATCGTCCCACGGTAACGGACCGCTGGGGACTTGAGTTGCCAGGGGTGTCCATGGGCGGCCTTGAGGAACGGTGAACGGGCGTAGGAGGAAAGTTGTACTTCCGATCGTTGCCGAATCCTTACGCTGTAAGCTGTTTGACCACCTTACAGGCAGTGCTAGACTCCATCATGGTGACCATTACCATTCCAATTCCCGAGGGCTTGGATGAGGCGTCGGCGCATCGGGCTGAACAGGATGCCCGCGAGGCCGCAGGGGTCCGCCTCTATCGCGATGGTCAGTTTTCGCGCGGCCAGCTCGCCAAGTTCCTCGGGCTCGATCGTGGCCAGGTGGATCAGGTTCTGGATCGTCACGGGGTTGGCATTCTCAGCGGCGTCACGGCCAGGGAAATCGCCGAACAGGCGGATACCTTGCGGCGCTTGCATTCAGACCCCCGGTGAAGTCCTATGGTGATTGTCTCGGACACAGGGCCTCTGCGCTACCTCGTCGAAGTTGGTTGCACCGATGCGCTGCCGCGACTGTACGGCCAGGTCTTAACCACACCTCAGGTCATGGCAGACTTGCACCTGCCCCACTTCCCGGCGCTGGTCCGTGGTTGGGCGGATCATCCTCCATCCTGGCTCAAGATCGAGTCGCCTGTCAGGGTGCGATTCCTTGACGACCTGGACGAGGGCGAGGCCACTGCCATTTCGCTGGCCATCGAGCGCCATGCCGATGTACTGCTGGTCGACGAACGCAAGGCCACCCGGATTGCCAGGGCGTCCGGATTAACCACGGCCGGTACGTTGGCAGTCCTTCGCGACGCCGGGCTCAGCGGCCTGATCGACTTTCACAACGCCGTGGACTGCCTGATCAGTCACACGCAATTCCACCATGACAAGACCCTGATCGATCAGGTTGTCCGAGAGTTCGATACGCAACAAGCGCAGCGTGGCAGATGACTTCTAACCGGCAGGTTTCACCCATGCGCCTGGCTCACGCCGATGATGACGATCCTCCTGTGGAGCCCGACGCCGCGGCCGGCGACGACGGACCGGAGACGGTGCCCTGCCCCAAGTGCGGCCGGGACATCTGGGCCTATACCCAGCGCTGCCCCCACTGCGGGGTGCATTTCAATGGGGAGGCCTGGGAGTTTGCCGGATCGACCCGGCGGGGCCGGCGCGGCGATCCGGCCTTGCGCCGGCGCCTATTCGTGATTGTGGTGGTGCTCATGCTGATCGCATTCGCGCTGGTCTACATCCTGAGCCGCTGACTACCCCCCCCCGGCCGCATCGGGCCCGCGGCTATGTGGGCGTCTCTTCCAGCCGGGCGAACGCCTCCTTCAGGTGGTGCTCCTCCAGGTAGTCCATCAGCAGGGCGATATAGCTCGTGGTCAGCATGGGCAGGTCCACCAGTTCCAGCCTGTGTCGCGTGGCCAGCACCCGCTTCTCGCTGGGGCCTTCGATCTCCACGAAATCACCCAGGTAGGGCAGGCGGTCGAGGGCGATCTGGCAGCCATTCAGTTCCCAGTACTGGCGGCGTTTCTCGAAGCTGAAGAAGGGGGCATAGCCCAGGGCGGCCAGCAGTTCCGCGGCCTGGTCGGCATCATCGACCTGGAATTCGGTCTCGGCGCGGTTCTTAAGCCGGCCGTGGACCCGCGGGCCCTTAAGCGTGACCGTGGCCACCTGGCGCCGGCCGCCGATCTCGCGTTCCACACGCAGGCGCAGGCCCCGGTCGGCCGCCTTGAGCGCCTGCTGCGGGGTGTCGAAAAAGGTATTGACCTCCAGTACCGTCCGGCCGCGCCGGGCTTTCCGGGCCTTAAGTCGCTTGATCAGGCCCGCAACGTCTTTCAAAGGCATCTTGGCTTCGATTTCAATGGCCATGGCGATAACTCCCCCGCCGATAGACCCGCGACGCGTCCCTGCACGGAGAGGCCCCTCTCAGCGCGATCCGACGGCCAGAAAGATGGGGAAGTCCCGCAGTTCACCGCCCGCGACGGGTTTCTGCACGACGTGGGCGGTGCTGATCTTGATGTTGCCAAACCCGGCCGCTTCCAGGCGCGCTTTCATTTCAAGGCGGTCAAAACCGTGGTGGTGGACACCGGCGGCCGCATCATCGGGGTGGAAGAGGCCCGGCTCGCTGTCCAGGTCGGCCATGGCGACGATGCCGCCCGGCCGCAGCATCTGGTGGAAGGCCTTGAGCACCCGGTCCACATCGCTGACATGATGCATCACCATACTCGAGACGATCATGTGAAAGCGGCTGTCGGGCACCTCCTGCTTCTCCAGGTCCAGCGCCACCGCCTTCATGCCCATCAGGCCACCGGCCTGAATCTTGCCGCGCAGGACCTCCAGCATCCCGGGGGAACTATCGGCCCCGGTCACACTGCCCACATGGGGCAGCAGGAACAGGCTGATCAGCCCGGTGCCGCAGCCGTAGTCCAGCACATCCATCTGCCCGGTGGGCTTGGCTTCGCGCAGAATCGCCTGGCCCACGGCCTTCATCAGGGCGATGCGCCGGGGTTCCTTGTCCCATTGTCCGGCCGACTGATCAAAATAGCTGGTGCTGGTCTGACTCATGGTGGTCACACAGAGAAAACAGAAATCGTGAGCTTCGCCTAAACCCGGGAAGCAACCACTGCTGTCCCTGTCCAGAACGTCACCCGAGTATATCCTTGACGAGGCACGACCACGGCCCCTGCAAGCCCCCGTCGCACACACGACCAAAATGCCCGGGATCTTCTGCTTTCCTGCTTTCTGTTTTCTGCTTTCTACTTTTTGCTCTTTGCTTTCCCCGGCCCATCCACTATTCGCCTGCTATTTTCGCTGCCAGTTCAGTGATCCGCCGCAGCACTCCGCTTCGCCGGTATGGCCCCACCGACTCCGCATACAGCCGCCCATGATGTGTCATCGTCCCGGCCGACAGCAGCAGCGTCAGGGGTGTGGGCAGCTTCTGCTGCCGCGCGATGCGTACCAGCAGCAGGCGCTGACGCCAGGACAGGCCCAGGACCGCTGCGGCCTCCAAGAACGCCCCCAGCGGCGCCGACTCCTCGTGCCGCCGCCGGGCCCGCAGGTGAATCAGGGCCACCACCATCCCCACCACACCCACCACCAGCAGGATGAGCACCCACAGGGAAGGCAGGTACGTCGGCCGGAAGCCCTGGGGCCACAGTTGCTGCAGTTGCTGATTCGTCAGCGGGTACCAGGGGGATACTGCTACCGGAGCCGCATGGCCCTGCGCGGCCGGCTGCCAGGATGGCAAGAAGATGGGACTCATCCGGCCACCCCCGCAGCCGCCGGGGCCCGGTGGGCGCTATGGAGCAGGTCCAGAAGCTGCTGCACGGTCGTCTGGGCCCGGCCGCGCACCTGATGGTCCGGGTCGGCGATGGAAAGCTCCGCCACCGAGCGGGCCACATCCAAGAGGCCCATGGTCTGAACCACCCACAGGGCGCTGATCCGCTGCCGCGGCCGGGGATCGGCCAGCATCCGGGCCAGGGCCGGCACCGCCTGGTTGACCCGCACGTTCAAAAGGGCCCGGATCGCGTTGGCCCGCGGGCGGTTCTCATCGCTCTCGGCCATTTCGACCAGGCGGGTCATGTGCCGGGTGGAACGCGTATCCTCCAGCGCTTCCACAGCGTTGGCTCGCACGCGGCTGTCGGGGTGTTTCAGGCACTCTTCCAGGGCGGCCACGGCCGCAGCGCTGCCCACCCCGCCCAGGGCTTTGACGGCCGCCGAGACGATCTTGACATCCCGGTCGCGCAGCAGTTCCAGCAGGGCTGGCTCAAAGAGCGGCCCCTGGGCCAGCAGGGCGATGATGGCCAGGGCCTTCAGTCGCACCGCTTCCTCCGGCTGGGCCAGCTTGTCGGACAGGTGGCGGGCAAAATGAGCATCGATCTTGATCCAGGCGCGTCCGGCCGCCAGACGCTGAGATTCGGGCATTTCCGGCCAGGCAGCCCAGAGCCGGGCGAAGGCCAGCGGGGCCAAATGCTGTTCGGCCAGGTGTCGCACCGCCTCGTGGGGAGAATTGACCAGCCGCGGCAGCAGCCGGGCCAGGACCGGGTGGTCAAGACGGACCAGGTGCCGCATGGCCAGAAGGGCGACGGCCGGACTCGTATCCCCGGTCAGGGCGGCGATGATGTTGGTAATACCTTCGACTTCAGAACTGGGCGGCCCGGCCCATTGGATCAGGTATTCCAGGGCACGGAAACGAACCCCCTCATCGGCCTGCCGGGCCAGACGAGCCAGCGCAGCCACCTTCTGGTCGAGTTCCAGGGGTAGATGGGCCGTCCACAGGGGCAACAGGCGCAGCAGGTCGGGCGGCAGATTCGCGATTTCGTCATCCTCAGGCAGCAACACCCCGGGGTTCAGCCGCTTGCCGACCACCTGCGCCACGGCGGGCAGCGTCAACAAGTGTGCGGCCGGCAAAAGGTCCTGGAGCGCCGCGGGGTCATCGATCCGGCGAATACCCGTCTCGGCAGCCTCCCGCAAGGTGGGCACCAGGCACAGTGGCAACAACGCCCGCCGGGCGGCCGGTTCCTGCGCCTGGGCCAGCAAGATGCCCAAGTCGCGGGTGGCCGGATGGGCCGGGTCAGCGAGTACGGGCTCCACTTGCGGCAGGGCAACAGTGGCCAGAACCAGATAGGCCCGCAGGACGGCTGGCTGGCCGTGATAGATATATCCTTGCAGGGCTTCGTGAAGGGCCCGGAGCAGGACTTCGAGCCCGGCCGAATCGCCTTCGCCGTGCTGGCGCTGCTGCTGCATAGCCCCGGCCAGTTGTTCGAGGGTTTCCCCCGCGCGGCGGCGGATCGGCGGCGAGCCACGCCGCAGGACTTCCGGCAGCAGGTGGGCAAAGCGGTAAGCCCGGGTTTGCAGGAGGATATCCAGGGCGTTTCCCACGGCCGGCCCATCGGGGCGCTCAAGGGCCAACCGCAGAGCCCGCGCCAGTTCATCCAGCCGGGAACGGATGACCATCTGCAAGTCGTTAGACAACAAGTGATAATGTGCTATCGCCGCCAGGGAAGCGTCACTGGGGCCGCGGTCGATCAGGGCCGCCACGATGCGAGCCTGCACGGCCGGATCGGCCGTAGGCAGAGCGGCCGCCAACGCCTGGTCCACGACCGGGTCCGGGTTGGCTAGGATCCCGCTCCACATTTTTATTAAGCCCGTCATGTCATTACTTTAACAAACACAGCCCATGCACCGCCGATCCTGGCACGCAGTCTTATCCGACACTGGAGACACACGCCTAATCCTTATCGGCAGCAGGCTTATAGATGCTAGATTCAGTATTCTCGACACCCTTATGCATTTCCTGATGAGAAGATGCAAGAAGGGTATTCTCCTGCTAAGGGGATGCAGGTATAATGTGCCTGCAGACTGAGCAAGCCCCCCCCCACTCGCACAACCACACCCCCGAGGTTAACCGATGAGCATCGGCCATAAGTCTTCAAATACCCAGATGTTCCGTTTGATGCTTTACCAACGCGCCTTACACCCGGAACTGTTCGAGCTCCAAGCCCGCCGAACGCACCGCCAGCCGGAATATGAAGTGGAAAGCTGGATTCTCGCGGCCGGACATGTGGTTCGCTTCCAAGTCAACGGGCAGACATTAACCGAAACCGTGCTGGATTCGGGCGATCACCTGCCGGAGACGGGCTTGGTGCATGCGCTGCCCTGTCTGGGCGAAAAGGATTACGAGATGCAGCCCATGGGCGCGCTGGGCTACGTCACCACGATCCAGACCGAGACGCTGACCGACAACCTGTACGATGCCACGTACCAGGAAATGCGGGATTACGCCTCGGAACCCAGCGCCATGATCTACGAGTGGAAGGATGCGGATGGTACCCCCTGCATGTCGCTTCTGGACTGCCAGAAGTACAAGAAGGAATACCACATCCAGAGCTACCACCTGCTGGGATCGACGGGACTGGTGCTGCGCACGCAGTCCATCTTCGAGAGCCGCGGCTGACTATGGGGAATTGGTTGACTGGTTGATCGGCCGGGGTTGTGATGCGCGCAGAGGAGGCAGGGGACACTCCAAGTCTCGGTTTGATGCGGCCGGAACCTGCGGGAACCGGCGGCGGGGTTGACACGTCCAAGTCCACATCTGACGATCACCGGCGTGGCCGCAGGATCGCCGCGGAACCCTTTACCCAGGAGATCTGGCTATGGAGCGCACGGCAAAAATGCTGATAGCGGTGTTGGCCGGTGGTTTGCTTGGTTGCGCGGCGGTCCAGGCCCAGAACGAGGCCCCGCCGGCTGAAACGGCGGGCCGGGCGCAGGGGCGCGTGAGCCTGACGATCTATTCCAACGCCGACCCGCAGCAGTTCGACCCCCAGCAGTTCATCAGCCAGCAGCGGATGGGAAACAGCCCGCAGTTCGCCTGGCAGGTGCCGGGCTTCGGCGTGGTGCGGGACACGCGCACGCTGGACCTCAAGCAGGGCGCCAACACCGTGGACTTCACCGATGTGCCGCAGTTCATCGACCCGACCACGGTGAGTCTGACCGATCTTTCCGTACCCCCGGAAGCTCAGGAGAAATCCGGGCTGCAAGTGGTCGAACAGCAGTTCCAGTTCGATCTGGTCAGCGCGCAGAAACTGCTGGCGAAATACCTTGATCAGCCCATCCGCGTAAACATCAATCTGGGTAACGGCCAGCGGGAAACGGTGGCGGGCACGTTGCTTTCGGCCAGCGGCGGGCAACTGGTGCTCAAAACCGACAAAGGCGTGCGTCTGATCAACAACACCGGGGACGTGCAACTGGGAGAACTGCCCGGCGGGCTGATCACCCGGCCGACGCTGCAGTGGCAGCTCTGGGCACCCGCGGCCGGCAATCGGCGCGTGGTCACGGCCTACCAGACCGCGGGAATCACGTGGCGGGCCGATTACAACCTGGTGCTGAGCGCCGACGACACCCGGGCCGACCTGGGGGCGTGGGTGACCATCATGAACCTTAGCGGCACCAGCTATCCCGATGCCCAGGTGAAGCTGATCGCAGGCGACGTACAGCGGGTGGCGCCCCGGCCGGGGCTATATGGGATCGGCGGCGGCATCGCCATGGAGCGAGGGTTGGCCGCAGCCGCCCCGGCGGGCTTCGCGGAGAAGTCGTTCTTTGAATACCACCTGTATACGCTCGGACACAGGACGACTGTGCCCGACAACAGCACGCAGCAGATCGCCCTGTTCCCCACGGTGCAAGGGGTGAAGGTGGAGAAGGTGCTGGTGTACTATGGCCTGCCCGACAGCGGGCACTGGTTCTTCCCCAGCCCGCAAACCGATCGCAACCTGGGCAATCAGTCCAACAAGAAGGTCGATGTCTATATCCGCTTCGAGAACACGAAGGAGAACCACCTGGGTATCCCGCTGCCGGCGGGCAAGGTGCGGGTGTACAAGGCCGACGGCGCGGCCACCGGCGGGGGCACGGGCGCGCTGGAGTTCATCGGTGAAAACCTGATCGATCACACGCCCCGGGACCAAAAAGTGCTGCTGAAGATCGGGCAGGCTTTTGACGTCACGGGCGAGCGGACGCAGATGGATTTCAAGATTGACAACGCCCACGATTGGATGGAGGAGACCATCCGCATCGTCATCAGGAATGCTAAAGATAAGCCTCAGGATGTGCTCATCCGGGAGAATCTGTACCGCTGGACCAACTGGAAGATCATCAAGAAGACGGATGATTATGAGAAAGTCGATGCCCGCACGATTCACTTCCCGGTGACGGTGCCCGCGAACGGGCGCAAGACGGTGGAATATACGGTGAAATACACCTGGTGAACAATAAAAAAAGGGGCCGAAAGCCAGGAGGAAGGGCTTCCAGCCCCGAAGGGACGGGTGGAATCATTGCATTCTAACCGCTTGTGGCGGCGACGGCTACGATGAGATTTTTCCACTTTCCCAAGCGGGGAGGAGGTGTGGATTCCGGAGGGAAAAGTGGGTGGGAAAGAGCCCTGAGCCGGCCTGCCCCGGCCCGAAGACGGGCCGCAAGAGGGGCAAGAAACCGGCGGGGGCTGGTCCCGGCGGTAGAGATTCCGGGGGGGGTGATTGCGGGGGGGGAGCGGGAAGGATGATTCCGGGGGATGAGTGCG